>JABHUE010000067.1 GCA_018672825.1 Pseudomonadota bacterium
AGTGCATCGAGGTGTGGCGTCTTGACCCGCTCATGACCCGCGCAGCCCATGGCGTCATGACGGTGTTCGTCACTAAACAGCAACAGCACGTTGGGCCGATTGCTCATCCGCGCGATGCTCTGGTTAATCTTCTAACGAGGCCGGATCAAGTCCCGACATGGCCATCGACACGGCCCGAAAAATCGCTCTGCCCTTGTTCAAGGTCTCCTGCCATTCGTTGGCCGGAATCGAATCAGCAACGATGCCCGCACCCGCTTGAATATGCAGCTCACCGTCTGCGATCACGGCGGTTCGGATCGCAATTGCCGTGTCCATATTGCCGTTCCAGCCGATATAACCGACGGCCCCTGCATAGATGCCGCGCTTTACCGGCTCAAGCTCGTTGATAATCTCCATCGCACGAACCTTTGGCGCGCCGGAAACGGTACCGGCCGGGAAGGTCGCCCGCAGCGCATCAATCGCGTCGAGGTCCTCTCGCAATTCGCCGGTCACATTCGAGACGATATGCATCACGTGCGAGTAGCGCTCGACCTGCATCTTTGAGGTGAGCTTTACCGAGCCGGTTTCTGCAATCCGGCCCACGTCATTACGGCCCAGATCCACCAGCATCAGGTGTTCAGCCAGTTCTTTGGGATCCGAGATCAGCTCTTGCTCCAGTCGCCGGTCGTCTTCTTCGTTTTGCCCGCGTCGGCGGGTGCCCGCAATCGGGCGCACGGTGACTTCGTCATCTTCGAGACGAACCAGAATCTCGGGTGACGAGCCCACAATCTGCAAATCATCCAGATCCAGAAAGTACATGTACGGTGACGGGTTAACGGTGCGCAAGGCCCGATACAGCGTCATGGGCTCCGCATCAAAAGGGATCGACAGCCGCTGCGACAGCACCACCTGAAAAATATCGCCACTCTCGATGTATTCTTTACAGCGCTCAACCGCGGCTTCAAAGTCGTCGCGACTGAACGACGACCGAAAATCATCTTCTCTCACCTCGCGACCGGTCGGAACGGCGTGACTAACCGAAAGCCCGGCAATCTGTTCTTTAAGCTGATCCAGGCGTTCGTATCCTGATTGATAGGCGTCATCCGACTCCGGATCAGTGTGCACGATGATATGCAAACGCCCGCTCAGATTATCAAAAACCAAAATCTCATCGGAGACCATCAACACAATATCGGATGCACCAATCGGGTCGGGCAGATCGGTATCCCCTAATTGCGGCTCGATAAATCGCACCGTGTCGTAGCTGAAGTATCCGACCAAACCCCCATCAAATCGGGGCAGGCTCTCAATCTCGGGCACGTTAAACTGGCGATGAATGCCCTGAATCGCGGCCAATGGATCATCGGTATGCTGACGGTGAATCTCTTCGCCTTCTTGCTCGATCAATAACACATCGCCCGTCACCCGCACCACGGTTGCACACGGCAGACCAATGATTGAATAGCGGCCCCACTTTTCGCCACCCTGCACGGACTCGAAGAGATAGCTATAAGGCCCCTGTGCAATCTTGAGATAGGCGCTGACCGGTGTATCGAGATCCGCAAGCACCTCGGCATGCAGGGGGATCCGGTTGTATCCTTCGTTGGCAAGGCGGTTATATTCAGCGCGCGAAATCATAGGCGGGAGTTTAAAGTTTTAGTGCCCGCTGTGGGGGACTCATCAGCCCAACCGGTAAAAACCGACCGTTTGCACGGGGCCGGCTTCGAAATCAAGCCTGTCGTTAACCCGACATCGTCACAATTTCACCGATCGAGTCGATCACCGCGTCAGGGCCGAGTGCTGCAAGATTCCGGCCCTGGCTGTACCCATAGCTCACCAGCACCACGGGCATCCCGCAGGCTAACGCGGCCGAGCAGTCGCTCTCGGAATCACCGACCATCAGGCAATCATTTGCACTGAAATGCCATTGGTCCAAGACATGCTGAAGCGGCAGCGGGTCCGGTTTTTTTCTCGCCAGATCATCTCCCGAGACAATCGGGTCGAAATACCCGCTAAGATCAAACGCGTCCAGCAGCGGGCGGGTAAACGCGGCCGGCTTGTTGGTCACGCACGCCAACCGATGGCCGTTTTCTTGCAGTGAAGAAAGCGTTTGTATGATGGCCGGATAAAGCTTGCTCTCCAGACAAATCGCCTCACCATAAAACAGCAAAAAATGTTGATAGGCCTCGTCCAGCAATTCGGCCGGCGCTTTGCCGTCTACCTTGCCGGTTAATGCCCGCTCCAACAATTGACGCGCGCCATGACCAATCCAGCGGCGACCGTTCTGGAGTGTGATTGGCGGACGATCCAACACCTTAAGCACACGGTTACAAGCGCCGACAAGGTCGGGCGCGGAATCGACCAGCGTGCCATCGAGATCAAAAATAATGCCCTTGGGAGGGCGGTCGTCAAACACAACGAGGGTCAGTCGTCGGACTCGGTCGCGAGCGCGGCTCGCATCTTGCCCATCACGGTATCGTAATGATGCGGGTCATCGGGTTCCGCTGCGCCAAAAATCGCAGACCCTGCAACAAACGTATCTGCGCCTGCTGAGTGAATCTCGCTGATGTTGTCAACGGTTACGCCACCATCGACTTCAAGGCGAATCTCCAAACCTGACGCATCAATTAACTCGCGGGCGGCACGCAGCTTATTGAGGGTTGAGGGGATAAAACTTTGCCCTCCAAATCCGGGATTAACCGACATCAGTAAAATCATGTCGAGTTTGTCCATCACGTGATCAAGGTAGCCGAGCGGCGTGGCAGGATTTAACACCAGCCCCGCCTTGCAGCCTTCGTTCCGGATCAACTGCAAGGTCCGATCAACATGCTGGCTCGCTTCCGGATGAAACGTGATATAGCTGGCGCCAGCCGCTACAAAATCCGGAATAATCCGGTCCACCGGCTCAATCATGAGATGCACATCGATCGGTGCCGTCACCCCATGCTGGCGCAAGGCGTCACACACTAAGGGTCCGATCGTCAGGTTCGGCACATAGTGGTTATCCATGACATCAAAATGGACCATATCAGCGCCGGCCGCCAACGCATTGTCGACTTCCTCGCCCAACCGGGCAAAATCCGCCGCGAGAATCGAAGGCGCAATGAAATTAGTCTGCATAATGCGTTGTTTGGCCGTTAGCGGATCACAATGAATAAACCGGAATTGCCCCGAATCACATTCAGGAGCATCATCGTATCACCTTCACCGACTGCATTCTCAACATCTTTAAGCCCATAAACGGGCTGCTTATTCACTGAAATAATCAGATCACCCTCACGCAAGCCAGCGGCAAAAGCCTGACTGTTCTGGGCAATCTCGACCACCCGCACGCCGCGCTCACCGCCCGGCCCGTCCTGATCGTCAATATCTTCGAGGCGAGCGCCCTCAAGACGCTTGCTCAGCGTCGCGCCCTGACCTTTAGGCGGATCAATGGGCTTCAGACGAATCTTCAGGTCCAGCTCTTCGCCGTCGCGGATAAATTTCACGGTGACCTCGTCGTCCGCGCGATACAAACCAATCATATTACGAAGACCACTGGCATCAACGATCGCACGATCATCCACCGCAATCACAACATCTCCCTCTTTTAGTCCCGCGGCAAGCGCCGCGGATTCCGGCATCACCTGGGCAATAACCGCCCCTTCGGTAGTTTCGATGCCAAGCGCTTCTGAGAGTTCCGGGTTCAGATTTTGCGCAATAACGCCAAGACGGCCTCGACGAACCTCTCCATACTCAATGATCTGGCGCGTGAGTACCTTTGCCATATTGATCGGAATGGCAAATCCGATCCCAATATTGCCGCCCCCTGGCGCCAGAATAGCGGTGTTGATGCCCACCAGCTCGCCGCGCAGATTAACCAACGCGCCGCCGGAGTTCCCTTGGTTGATTGAAGCATCCGTCTGGATAAAGTCTTCATAATCTTCGATGTTGAGTCCGGATCGACCGAGTGCACTAATGATTCCCGAAGTCGCCGTCTGGCCAAGACCAAACGGATTGCCGATGGCGACTACAAAATCACCGACCCGAAGCGCATCAGAGTCTCCCAGCTCGATATGCTGAAGAGCCTCTGCGGGCACACTGATGACCGCAATATCGGCGTCCTCATCCTGCCCCACTAAAGCGGCTTCCAGAATCCGGCCGTCATTAAGGCGCACACTGATTTGATCAGCGCCGGCGATCACATGGCTGTTGGTAATCACATAGCCGTTGTCCGCATCGATGATGACGCCTGAGCCCAGACTGCTCACGCTTCTCTCGCGAGGCTGACCTTGTGGCCCGCCGAAGAATTTTTCAAAAAAAGGATCCGCCGGGAAAGGACTCTGTCGCTGCGTGACCCGGCTTTGGGTATTAATATTGACGACCGCCGGTAACACCCGCTCGAGCATCGGCGCAAGACTGGGTAAGGGGGCGTCATCGACTGCCACCGGCAGCGTTGCGCGAGCGCTGGAAACGGTCATCACCACGAGGCAAAATAATCCTACCGTCATGCTCCGTCGGGGTGTAAATAAACCGCTATTCATACTCTTTTGTTTTTCTGTTTGATTATTCATTTGACGCTCATTAAGAGCCTGCTCGCTCGGTTTAAATCTGACTTTGGCGAATTTTCAATTATATCAACGCAGGTGATGAACGCCTCAAGACGCGTCGTTAGTCACGCCGTGGGGGACATGCCCTGTTGTGACATACCGGCTCGCAGATTCGCAGTGCCCGGTCTGATCGTCAAAGAAAATATCGGCGCCAAAGGTTTCCAGAAATTCGCCTTTATCGAGACCGCCTAAAAACACGGCTTCATCGATGCGAATATTCCAGGCTCGCAAAGTGCGGATGACCCGCTCATGAGCCGGCGCGCTCCGGGCGGTAAACAGCGCCGTACGAATGGGCGCCTCATCTCTAGGCCAACCGACCTGAAGTTCGTGCAATGACTGCAAAAGCTTTCGAAAGGGGCCATCGGTCATTGGCGTTGTCGCCATCTCTTTTTCAGCCGCTGCAAAAGCGGCGAGGCCTTCGCTTTGATAGACGCGCTCTGAATCATCCGCAAAGATCACCGCATCACCATCAAACGCGATTCGAAGCTGTCCCTCGCGCTGCATATGCTTGCGAGAGGGCAGGATCGTCGCCGCAGCCACCTTGGACTGAAGCGCCTGGCGTACGTTCGCAGGATCCGCTGATAAATAAAGATCGGCGCTAAACGGAGTCACATAACGAAAAGGGCTTTCGCCGCCTGAAAACGCGGCCCGCGTAATATCCAGATCATAGTGCGCGATCGAATTAAAAATCCGAAGACCCGAGTCAGCTGTATTTCTAGAGATCAACACGACCTCCACACGACGCCGGTCGCTGTCCGAATCGTTAAGGGATAGCAGTTTTTTAACCAGCGGAAAAGCAACACCCGGCTCAAGGCGCTCATCTTCGCGCTCGATCTGGTAGGCGCAGTAAGCATCCACGCCCTCATTGACATAAACGTTGTGTCCCGACTCGAGATCAAAAAGCGCTCGTGAGGAAATAGCAACGATTAACGGGGTGTGCAAATTGGCAGTCATACCGAAAGTCTAGCACTCGGGCTTCACTCGTCCGCATAAGTGATGCCGCAGGATCCCGATCGCCAGCAAAAACAGGCAGATGAGCATCACCGGATAATTGCCGAGCGCCACAAATGGGGTCGTCCCTGTCATCGGCTGTACCCGGCCGCGAAGGGTTACCGCCCTGAACTGCGGGGCGACCTTATCGACACTACCGTCGTGCGAAATAATGGCGGACAGACCACTGTTGCTCGCGCGAATCATCGGACGACCGGTCTCCAGCGCTCTTGCGCGGGCCATCTGCAGTCTTTGATGCGGTGCGAGTGAATCACCAAACCAAGCGTCCTCACTTAAATTGACCAGCACCCTTGAACGCAACGCGGACGCGTTCATCACCGTCGTAAAGGCGTCTTCATAGCAGATACTGACCCCAATCTGAGTCCCTGCAAGATCCATTGGCTCCTGATTTAAGGGTCCCGACGAAAAATCCGACATGGGGATCTGAAGATACTCCAACAGCCAGGACAGTAAGGATGCGAAGGGTAAATACTCGCCAAACGGGACCAGTTGATGTTTTCGGTAAATCGCATTTTCAGCGCCGACCCCCAGCCCGACGTTGTAATAGGGTGAACCCCTTTCGACACGCTCACGCTCCAGCAAGCCAATCAGGTAATCCGCATCATGCTGCTTCAACTGATTAGAAAACACCGGGTCAATCTCATCCCAATAAAAAGGAAGCGCCGCTTCGGGCCAGACAATAAGATCGGCCTCTTTCAGCGCGAGGCTCTGTTGCAAAAAACGATTCGCGATTACCGATGACTGCTCTGGATTCCACTTATCTTTAAGGGAGATATTGTTCTGAATAATGGCGACCCGGACAGGATCCCCCTCAGGCATGACGCCGCGCGGCATCTTCGCAATTAAGATCAACCCAAAAAGAAATAACAACGCAATCGTGGAAAACACGCGCGGTATGCTGCGAGAAAAAAACAAGGCAAGCACCAGGCCGGTCGCCAGCGTTATCCACAAACCGACGCCCAATGTGCCTGTGAATGGCAGCAAAAGAGCAAGTGGCGTGTCGACCTGGCTGTAACCCAGATACAGCCATGGAAATCCGCCTAGCAAGATGCCTCTCAGCCATTCGCCCATAATCCATAGCGGGGGCATAAACAGGATCCACCGCCAGGTAGTGATCGATCGTGAAAGTGTTGCCTGCCCCCAACCCACTAACGCGGGATACAACGCCATGATGGCCCCAAACACCGCCACTGAAATGCCGGCCAATACCGGTGGCATGTTGCCAAACGTATTGAGGCTGACATAAATCCACGAAACGCCCACTGCAAAACTCGCCATACCAAAGGCGAAACCGCACCAGGCGGACTGTTTTGGGCTTGAACTTCGCCAGACAAAGAAAAGGATGCCAAGGGCAACCGGAGCGAGGCCGAATAGATCAAATGGCGAGAACGCCAACGGGTAGATCAAGCCAGCGAGCGCGGCGCCTATGATCTTCAGTCTGGCGCTGATGGCACGCATACGAAACGCCAAGCAGCTATTCGCTTGACGTTTGCCGGGTGATGCGCAACAGCCGAGGTCGACGACTGTCAGCTCGCAGCACTTCCGCTACAAACTCACCGAACTCTATTGTTTCGCCTCGTCTGGGCACATGACCAAACGCTGAAGTGACCAAGCCCCCCATCGTATCGAATTCAAGGGGATCAAGATCAACATCAAACAGTTGATTGAAACTCTCGACCGGCAGCATTGCTTTCACCACACAAAAATCGGATCCATGGCGCAATACCATTCCAGCCGCCCCATCGATATCATGCTCATCCTCGATATTGCCGACGATTTGCTCGAGCACATCCTCAATCGTGATCAGGCCGACCACACTGCCGTATTCGTTCACCACGATCGCCATATGGTTCCGGCTGTCCCTGAATTCCTGCAGCAACACATTGAGCCGCTTGCTCTCTGGAATAAAAACCGCGGGCCGCAAGAGCGTTGCCCAGGGACGGGTGTCGGTATTTTCAGGCTCGGGCTGACGAAGCAAATCTTTGGCAAGCAAAATGCCCACCACGGCGTCTTTATCACCATCGGTCACTGGAAATCTGGAATGGGCAGATTCAGTGATAATCGGCAGCAGTTCCGATAAATTCTGATCGACATCAACCGTGATCATCTGGCCTCTCGACACCATCACTTGCTCGACCTGCAGGTCTGATACTTCCACCACCCGCTCCATCATTTGTAGCGTATCGTCATCGACTAATTCGGCGGCTCGCGCCTCACGCATCAGGCCAAACAATTGATCACGCGTTTTGGGCAGACGGGTGACCAAATACGCGAGCTTCTGACTCCAGGTCAATCCGGCAGACGATGATGATGGCGCTTTTTCCATAAGTAGCTAGGCTGTTTCCAGAAGATAGGGATTCGTGATTCCAAGGCCCGCCAGAATTTTGATCTCCAGCGACTCCATTACTTGTGCCGCACGCTCGTCGGTGTGGTCGTAACCCTGCAAATGCAAAACACCATGAACAATAAGATGCGCGCAGTGCGCCGCTTCGGTTTTTCCTTGATCGTTCGCTTCGCTCGCGACCAGTGGTGTGCACACCACAATATCGCCCATTTCATGCTCTACCTCAGGCACCCCCTCAGGCGCCTCAAAAGGGAACGACAGGACATTGGTAGGGCCCGATCGACCCCGAAATTGCTGATTTAAAGACGACATCTCGGATTCCCCAACAAATCGAATGGTGAGCGCAGCACGGTCAGTCTGGGCAGTGGCAAGCGCCGCCTCAATCCAGCGCTCAATCTGCTGATCAGAGGGGGTCTGTTCTCGATCCACTGCTCGTTGTACATCAGTCGACACCATGTCAGTTACCGGCCTTCGCCTTCATAGGCGGCAATGACCCGTTGAACCAGAGGATGCCGAACGACATCTTGGGCGCTAAATCGCGTCAGGCTAATGCCATCAATTGAATTTAATAAAGAGACAGCGTGGACCAGTCCGGATTTGGTTCCCCCGGGGAGATCCACCTGTGAGGGATCACCCGTAATCACCGCACATGATCCGAAACCAATACGCGTTAAAAACATCTTCATCTGAGCTTCGGTTGTATTCTGGGCTTCATCAAGAATGACGAAAGCATTAGCCAAAGTCCGCCCACGCATATAGGCGAGCGGCGCTAATTCAATAACGCGGCGCTCAATCAGTCGGCCGACACGCTCTGCACCCAACATCTCGTAAAGCGCATCGTATAAAGGGCGAAGATAGGGATCCACTTTTTGACCAATATCTCCCGGCAAAAATCCCAGTCGCTCGCCAGCCTCGACGGCAGGTCGAACCAGGATGATCCGTTCAATCCTTTCTTCGGCTAGTGCTTGCACCGCACATGCGACTGCGAGATAGGTCTTGCCCGTGCCTGCCGGGCCCACACCAAAATTGATATCGTTCTCAAGAATATTTCGAAGATAAAGCTTCTGATTCTCACTCTTGCCTCGAATCAAAGACTTTCTGGCGCGAATAACCACATCTTCGGATGACACTCTGCCTTTCGCCGTGTCATGGGGAATCTGACTGATTGCCATATAAACCTGATCAGGACCAAGAGTGACGTCTTTCCCCGTGTCTTCGTAAAGCGCAGTCAAGACATCTCGAGCATTTTGTACGCCCTTACTGCCCCCATCCACGCAGAACAAATGCCCACGATGAGAGATGCGGACGCCAAAACCTTCCTCCACTTGCTTGAGGTGAGCATTATGCTCGCCACACAAGTCGGCCAGGCGTTGGTTGTCCTCAGGATCGAGAAGAAAAGTGACAGGGTGGGTGGGTGCGTTCAATCCGGTGATGGTGCTCCAAGAGAAGCTGGGTTGATCATAACAGAACTTAACGGATTTTCCGCAATCGACTCGCCTCTCAGCGAATTAGGCAGGGCCTCTGTAATCCTAAGATCGATGAATTCTCCAATTTGACCTTGGTTGTCGGTGAAATTAACCACCCGATTATTCTCCGTTCGCCCACTCAGCTGACTCGCGTTTTTTCGCGAGATACTATCAATCAGCACGCGCTGACGTGTCCCCACCATCCGCGCGCTAATTTCGGCTGCCTGGCGATTAACCAGCGCCTGTAATCGTGCCAAACGGTCCCGCTTTTCATCGAGGGTCACATCGTCCGGCAACGTTGCGGCAGGCGTGCCCGGTCGGGCACTATAGATAAAGCTAAAAGAATGATCAAAGCCGACTCGCTCAATTAATTCGAGGGTTTGCGTAAAGTCGTTCTCAGTCTCACCCGGAAACCCGACAATAAAATCTGAAGACAGGCTGAGATCAGGTCTGGCCCGATAAAGGCCCTCAATAATTTTTTCGTACGCTTCAATCTTATAGCGGCGTTTCATGTTGACCAGAACGCGGTCGGAACCGCTTTGCACCGGCAGATGCAGGTGACTCACGAGCTCCGGAATGTGCCGATAAGCGTCGATGAGTCGATCGCTAAAATCAATAGGATGTGACGTGG
Organism: Pseudomonadota bacterium; assembly: GCA_018672825.1. Taxonomy (GTDB): domain Bacteria; phylum Pseudomonadota; class Gammaproteobacteria; order Arenicellales; family UBA868; genus UBA868. The sequence goes on from JABHUE010000067.1 coordinate 10,021, forward strand.
TGTAACGGAGTCGATCGATGCCATCAATCTCAGCCGCATACGCAAGCAATTCCGCAAAATCGATCGTGCCGCCCGAATGATGGGCGCCCTGATACGCGTTAACGTTTTGTCCCAGCAGCGTCACTTCCCGAACCCCTTGCTCCGCGAGTTCATAAATCTCAGTGATCACTTCATCAAAAGGTCGACTGAACTCTTCGCCGCGCGTGTACGGCACCACACAGAAAGAACAATACTTGCTGCATCCTTCCATCACGGACACGTACGCGCGTGGCCCCTCACTGCGAGGCGGCACCAGCGCGTCGAATTTCTCAATCTCGGGAAAACTGATATCAACTTTAGGACGCCGCTCACTTTTCAGCGAGTCAAGCATTACCGGAAGTCGATGATAGGTTTGAGGTCCAAACACAAGATCCACATAAGGGGCGCGGCGAAGGATGAGCTCGCCCTCCTGACTGGCGACACATCCGCCAACACCAATGACCAGATCCGGTCGGGATTTTTTCCACTCTCGCCAACGCCCGAGCTGAGAGAATACTTTTTCCTGCGCCTTCTCCCGCACTGAGCAGGTATTCAGAAGCAGCATATCGGCCTGATCCGGTTCCTCGGTCAACACCATGCCATGCGAGGCCGCCATCAGATCCGCGATTCGACTCGAGTCATAATCGTTCATCTGGCAACCGTAGGTTTTAATAAATAGCTTTTTAGTCATGATGAATCCGAATTCAACATCGGGATTAAATATCTCAGATTGCTGAATATTAAACGCAAATTAAGCATTTGCCTCAGCCCGGTAAAAGTCTTGCGTCCGCCACCCAGCGAGGTTTATCGTTTTGATCGGTCGCGCACTGCGCCTCGAAATGCGCTCGGACAAATTCGGGAATCGAAGTGGGGCGACCTGTTTTTCGTTCAATAAAAACATGCACAAAGAATCCGGTTGCAAATGACGCCGGCTCATCGGGTACAAAAACAGCGACCTCATACCTAACACTGCTGTTTCCCAGGTGCGCGATACGAATGCCCACCTCAATCGACCCCCCGGCCGAGACCGGGCGCAAGAACCGGCAGCCATTCTCGGCGGCCAGCGGGAAAACCGGATCATGAAGCCAATCGAGCCCGGTTTCTTGAAGTAGCGTTAAGATAGCGGTCTCGTAATAGCGGTAATACTCAACGTTATTAACATGCCCGAGCATGTCATAGTCGTTCCAGCGCGTCATAATACGTACGAGAACGGCGTATTGCTCTCGAGTCGAACATCCTAAATCCGTCAAAGGTTACTCTCCATCTGATGCCTAGCCCAATCGGTCATACTCTTCTCGCATTTTCGGTCACCGGCTTCCAAAACAAATCGTCTCTATCAATGGCTGGATGGTATCTGCTTATTTTGATTGCGGGTGTTGCACCTGATTTCGATTTTTTACCCGGCATTCTGATCGGTGACCCTAACCGCTTTCATCACGGTCCGACTCATTCCATCCTGGCGGGTGTCGTTTTCACGGCTTTTATGTACATCATAATTAAACCGCTGAATTTGAGAGCCGCTCTTTTGATTTTTTTGGTGTATCTGACCCATGTGCTTGCGGACAGTCTCAGCGCCGATTCCGGCGCCCCTTACGGGGTTCCATTGTTCTGGCCGTTCAGCCCGGACTACCTGATATCACCGATTCCGGTATTCCGTAATTTTATTCATGGCGGAGAAGGCGGAGGATTCAATCATTTTTTGGGAGATGTTTTTTCGATACACAATTTATGGGCGATTGCGATAGAAATTCTGGTGCTTGGCCCTATTTTATGGATATCTCATCGGGTACGACAGCGAAAAGTATAACTAACGCCGACCGGTCAATCCCAACGATCGTCACGCACCCAAACCACGCCATCTTCGAGCTTGACGGGAAAACGGTGCAGACCCTCATAAGCGGGCGGCGCGAGCACGTCACCCGTCTTTAAACAAAACTTGGCACCGTGCCGTGGGCACTCAATTGCGCCATCGACAATACAGCCGCTCGAGATTTCACCGCCGTCATGAGTGCAAAGATCCTCAAGCGCCACAACGTCATCATCACTGATTCGAGCAATCATAATATGCTCATCCCCAAGCTCAACTGCTAAAGGTGAGTCTTTTGCAAGGGCGTCGAGACGACTCACACTGATCCAATCCGACATCAAAAAATACCCAACTCAAGGCGTGCCGCTTCACTCATCACTTCAGGGCCCCACGTGGGCTCCCAAACTAATTCGACGACAACATCAGCGACCCCATCGACGCCACGCGCTGCCATTTCAACCTCTCCCGGCAACGAACCCGCAACAGGGCACATCGGCGACGTGAGTGTCATGTCGATCGCCACTTGATTTTGATCGTTGATATCAATCTTGTAGATCAGGCCCAGATCGTAAATATTCAGCGGAATTTCAGGATCGAAAACCTCTCTGACGCCTCCCACAACACGGTCAAGAAGTGTGTCGTCAGCTGCTGCTGACAGCAAGCTGACATTTGGCGGAGCGGAGGGATCTCCTCCGGGCTCTACTGCGTCCGGCGCTTCGTTCGCTGCCAGAAACTCATCTTTGGGGTCTCGATCGCTGTTCATCGGTGTCTAATCATTGAAAAGTAAAAAGTTAAAGGGGTTAAGACGCATCATTCGCGCTTAATGCGTTCGACAGTCGATCAGACGCCAGGGACTGAAGATATTGTCGAAGGGGGACCGACTCTACGCGATCCAAAACGCCAGCAGCAAAAGCTTGCGTCAGCATCCTGCGTGCAGTCTCCCGCTTTACGCCTCGCGAAACGAGATAAAAAAGTGCCAAATCATCGAGCTGGCCGACCGTAGCGCCGTGCGCACATTTCACATCATCAGCATAAATTTCAAGCTGGGGTTTCGTATCAATTTCTGCTTCTTCAGAAAGCAGTAGATTTTGATTGCTTTGCTCGGAATCTGTTTTCTGGGCATCTTGCTTCACGACGATACGACCATGAAATACCGCTCGGCCTCTGTCACCCAACACGCCCTTGTAGGTTTCACGGCTGACGCAATCGGCGCTGTTATGCGAGATATGCGTGTGGTTATCAACATGACTACGGCCGAAAACCAGATAACAACCATCCAGATGAACAGTGCTATTTTCGCCATTTAGATTAATTCGAGCATCATTTCTGACTAGCGCACCACTGGTTGAAACAGTCGTCGCGCGCAGGGTTGCCGATTCTGCAAGGCCTGCGAAAAGACCACCCACATGAAAGCTGCGGTCACTTTGAGATTGCAGCGAACAATAATCAAGGATAGCGCCTTTCCCGAGATCAATCTCGACCAATGAATTATTAAGACTGCGAACCTCTTTCAGCGAGCAATGGCGTTCGATAATCGTTGCTTGGCTGCCCTCACCCATCAACACAAGAGTGCGAGGCAAACTGACGAGTCCTTCGTCACCACAGCCGGACACGAACAGAAGTTCAATCGGTCGCTCGAGATGTTGATGCGCCTCTATCTCCACAACCGCGCCATCTGCAACGAACGCTGAATTCATCGCTGCAAATCCATGCGGCGGATCGCCCAGCATTTGTCCAAGGCTCGGCAAAACAGAGGTCGCATCCTCGGATAACACTTGGGCCAGGCTTCGAAGACGCACATGAGCTGGTAATTCTTCAAGGTCAGATAGCGTTACGGACAGAAACCCATCCACAAACACCATGCGGTAGGGGTTGAGTCCTTCGATAACAGTCTGCGTAATGAAGTCCGAGGGACAGGTTGCGCCGGCGGATGCAGGCTTAAACGCCGCGCGGGTGATTGACCGCGTTGAGGTGTATTTCCAATCCTCGTCTTGCTGAGAGGGTAATCCCTGGCGAGAAAGCTGTTCGAGTGCGGCCGCTCGACCGGCGTCGAGTTCGGCTAGGCCAACACCTGGCAGTTGTGCCGCGGTATCCTGCTGCGCCGCCACATAAGCGGCGGCATTTTCCACAACTGAACTCATTAGGCAGCCGCTCCTGCAGATTCCTCTATCCAACCATAGCCCTCGGCTTCTAGCTTGAGCGCTAAATCTTTATCTCCGGACTGCACGATGCGGCCCTCTGCGAGCACGTGGACATAGTCCGGCACAATATAATCGAGGAGACGCTGATAATGAGTAACCAGAATGACCGATCGATCCTGAGAACGAAGCGAATTCACCCCGCCCGACACAATTTTTAGCGCATCGATATCCAAGCCTGAATCAGTTTCATCCAAGAGCGATAAGCTCGGCTCTAACATTGCCATCTGAAATATTTCGTTGCGCTTTTTCTCCCCGCCTGAGAAACCTTCATTAACTGATCGGTAAAGAAATTCTTCTTTCATTTCCACCAGTTTGACTTTTTCCCGGACAAGTTTTAAAAAATCGAGCGCATCCAACTCCGGCTCGCCGCGATAGCGACGCGCTGCATTCAGACCCTCTTTTAACAGCGCGATATTGGCCACGCCAGGAATCTCGACAGGATACTGAAAAGCTAAAAAAACGCCTTCATGAGCTCGCACTTCCGGATCGAGATCCAATAGATCCTTACCTTTGAACTCAACGGTACCGCCCAGCACCTCGTAGCCGTCTCGACCGGCAATCACATTGGCAAGCGTGCTTTTGCCCGATCCATTTGGGCCCATAATCGCGTGCACCTCACCGGTGCCGACCTCAAGACTCAAGCCATTGAGAATGGTTTTTCCATCCACCGCGACGCGTAAATCACTAATCTTCAACATATCTTTTAACAACCCTTTATTTTGAGAATTGCAGTCTCGCAACCCGATACTGGCCGGAACCTCTACCCAACAGCCCCTTCAAGACTGATACCAAGCAACTTCTGGGCCTCGACAGCGAACTCCATGGGTAACTCGCGAAATACTTCCTTGCAAAATCCATTCACAATCATGGAAACCGCGTCTTCTTCTGCTAGACCTCGCTGGCGACAATAAAACAACTGATCCTCGCCAATTTTTGATGTCGATGCTTCATGCTCAATTATCGCAGTGGGATTTTTGACCTCTACGTAAGGAAAAGTATGCGCACCACACCGATCCCCCATAAGTAACGAATCGCACTGCGAATAGTTTCTCGCATTTTTCGCCCCTTTGAGGACTTTGACCAACCCACGATAAGCATTTTGGCCGCGCCCCGCCGAGATCCCCTTGGAGATAATGGTGCTAGAGGTATTCTCGCCAATGTGAATCATTTTGGTCCCCGTGTCGGCCTGCTGGCAATTGTTCGTCAGCGCCACTGAGTAGAATTCGCCCACGGAACCGTTACCTTCAAGTAGAACACTGGGATACTTCCAGGTAATAGCGGACCCTGTTTCCACCTGCGTCCACGATATCTTGGCGTTTTCTCCCCGACAAGCGCCGCGCTTTGTGACAAAGTTATAAATGCCGCCGCGGCCTTCTTCGTCGCCGGGATACCAGTTTTGAACCGTCGAATACTTAATTTCCGCGTCCTTAAGTGCGACAAGCTCGACCACTGCAGCATGAAGCTGGTTCTCGTCGCGCATGGGCGCCGTGCATCCCTCCAGATAACTCACGTAACTGCCTTCATCGGCCACGATGAGCGTTCGCTCGAACTGACCTGTATTTAACGCATTGATCCGAAAATAAGTCGACAGTTCCATCGGACACCGAACGCCCTTGGGTATATAGACGAACGACCCTTCGGTAAATACCGCGGAGTTCAATGCAGCGTAAAAATTATCGGTCGCGGGCACTACCGATCCAAGATACTGACGGACCAAGTCAGGGTGATTAATCAGCGCCTCCGAAAGAGGACAAAAAATCACGCCGACTTTAGCCAGTTTGTCCTTGAAGGTCGTCGCGACCGACACGCTATCAAAAACCGCGTCAACGGCAACGCCGGCAAGAGCTTTTTGCTCCTCCAGGGGAATACCCAGCTTTTCGTATGTTTCAAGCAACTTGGGATCCACTTCATCGAGCGATTGGGGACGGTCTTCATCGCGTTTCGGCGCCGAGTAATAGCTGATCCCCTGATAATCAATGGGCGCATAGTGCACGTGGGCCCAATCAGGCTGGTCCATCTCCTGCCATCGATGAAAGGCGTCCAGTCTCCAATCCAGTACGAACTGGGGTTCTGATTTTTTGGAGGACAAAAAACGAACGACGCTCTCGTCGAGGCCCGGGGGGAGTGTGTCAGATTCGATATCTGTCACAAACCCTTCTTTATATTCGCGACCCACAAGATCGCCAAGTTCTTTCACGCTAGTATTCATAACATCCAATTTCCAAACTGTGTTTGATGGATCACTTAGCACCACCAATTAGGGAATCTGCTTCCACAATGACTGTTTTCAGGCGACCTGACCGCAAACCTTGCCGTACGGCTTCCTGACGCTCAGCCACTTCGATCACTTCAGGACGTCGTACCAATTCTCCAAGGGTAATACCGTTCAGGAATTCGTAAATCTTGTCGCTAAGCTCCATCCAAAGCTCATGCGTCAAACACTTCTCCCCATCGAGGCAATTTGCTTCTCCGCCGCAACGCGTCATATCTGCTTTTTCATCGACGGCCGCAATCACTGACGCAATCGAAATTTCACCCATTTTTTGAGCAAGCCGATATCCGCCGCCCGGCCCTCTCATTCCTTTCACCAAACCGGCGGCGCGCAATCTCGCAAACAACTGCTCGAGATAAGAGAGCGAAATCTCCTGATTCATCGCAATATCTTGCAGCGTCACCGGACGTTTCCCTTCCTGAAGGGCCAAATCCAGCATGGCAGTCACCGCATAGCGGCCTTTTGTTGTCAGTCGCATAAAACAAACTCCTTTAAAGCTTCAAACCAGACTGGAAATAAGTCTGGAAACGGCCTCTAACCCAATAAAACGCTACAAAAATAGGGCTAAAGGCTCTGTCTAACGATATCCTGAGCGGGAGTATAGGGATTTAGTTGTGAAAACCAAGTAAAGAAGTCAGAAATTATACTATGTTCGCCACACCACCGTAGTAAAGCGCGAACGCTTGGCCTGAATTAAGTTTTCGAACTAAAAATACCCGCCATCACAGAAATAATGCCTGCGCCGGTTAATGCAGCCGTCACCGCGGTTCCCATCACCCCAAAATCATAAATTTCCATAGCCGTGGTATTTGCGATTGCCGCCATTAAAAAAAGGACGCCCAACGCGAGCATATTCTTTTGCTGAGTGCGCTTTGCCAGTTTTTCCTCAAGCTCTGAAGTGCGATCCAACTGTTCGGACGACAACAAATCCTGTCCATCACGCTGGCGACGCAATAACTCGTGCACAAGTCCGGGTAATTCCGGAATCAAGGGTAAAACAGAAGGTAACTCGCGCCGCAAGGTTTTCATCAGCGCCTTGGGTCCAATCTGATCTTTCATCCATTGCTCAAGATAGGGCTTTGCGGTTTCCCAAAGATCCAGTTGCGGATAGAGTTGCCGACCCAATCCCTCAATATTGAGAAGCGTTTTTTGCAGAAGAACCAGCTGGGGTTGCACTGGCATATCAAATCGACGCGCCACTTGAAACAAACGCAGCACTAGCTGACCAAACGAAATCTCACTGATCGGGCGGGCAAAAATCGGCTCACAGACCGTTCGAACCGCCGCTTCAAACTCATCCACCCGGGTCGTCGGCGGAACCCAACCCGCGCGGAGATGGGCGACTGCGACCGCTCGATAATCTCGGTTGAAGAAAGCCAATAAGTTCTCTGCAAGATATCGTTTATCCGAATCAGCAAGACTGCCCATAATGCCGAAATCAACCGCGCGATACTGACCCGTTGGACTCACAAAAATATTGCCCGGGTGCATGTCGGCGTGAAAAAATCCATCTCGAAACGCCTGGGTAAAAAATATCTCCACACCATGGTGCGCAAGTTTGCGAAGATCCACCCCGGCCGCTTTTATGGCCTCGATATCTCGAATCGGGATACCATAAATCCGCTCGATCACCAGAACATCTTGCGTGCTGTGATCCCAGAAAACTTCGGGCACATAGATCATCTCGGAGTCTAAAAAATTGTTCCGCAACTGGCTGGCATTCGCACCTTCTCGCGTCATATCCAGCTCATCGTGAATCGTCTTGTCGTACTCCTCAACCACCTCGCGGGGACGAAGCCGGCGCGATTCAGGCCAATATCGATCAGCCAAATTGGCCAACTGATAGAGCAGTTCAATATCTTGATCAATTATTGATTCGATTCCCGGCCGTAATATCTTGACGACGACCTCGGTACCATCTTTCAACGTCGCGCCGTGCACCTGAGCAACCGAAGCAGACGCCAGAGGTTGAATATCAAAACTCGCAAAATGCTCGCTGATCGGAGCCCCCAGCGATTGTTCGACGACATCACGCGCAGCCTGCCCGGAAAAAGGCGGCACCTGGTCCTGTAGACGGGTCAGTTCAACCGCAATGTCAGTGGGAATCAAATCAGGTCGAGTCGATAGCGCCTGCCCGAACTTCACAAAGATTGGTCCCAATTCCTCAAGCGCTTCGCGCAATCGCTGGCCGCGATCTGATGACCGATCACGAAACCAAAAACCAGGGAACAAAAACAGTAGCGGGCGATAGGGTCGCAACTTTCGCAACTTAAACACAAATTCATCGAGACCGTGACGCAAAAGCACACGAAAAATGCGGATCAGTCTCCAGGAGCCTTTTGTTTTCATCGGTGACTAGCTGTCTTTCTTATTGCTAACAAAACGCGCGACCCGCTGTTCCAAGCGCGCCATGTCATCCCGCAACTGATCGATGCTCTCAACAAAGCGTTGCGCGCGAGGTCTACTGGGCAGTAGCTTGCTCTCCTCGACTAACGTTTCAGCGATGCCGAGCAAACTCGAATCCGCGACGTCTGATGCCCATCCCCCCAAAACCCGAGCCCCATTGGCCAACTGGTGAGCGACCGGATCACCAAAAATCTGTGCCAGCTCTTCTTCGGCATCAATATCAAGTGCGCCTAGAAGTGCCTTGAATTCGAGCATGGCGGCGCCATCACCTTCGATCCGGACGCTGCCCTCTCGAAGCACAGCAGGATCGGGGCCAAACCGCATCAATTTAAACAAACCCGTCGGCGTCCCGGAAATCGAGATATCTGGAGCCTTGTCGACCTCCGAAACCACACAAATCTGGCCGTCTCGAATGATCGCAAAACCCTCCACTCCAATACCCTGAACGGAAACCAGAATGATGCGGCCCTCTAAAGCTCGCGCGTGCAGCGACGCACCCGAATCCTGAATGATCCGGTTAAATACTTTTTCCAACCTTTGCGTTAGGAGCTGGGTTGCCATCTACCTAGAATCGATAGCCCGTGTGAATGGCAACAATACCGCCGTTAATGTTTTGATGTTTCACATCTTCTAATCCAGCTTCTTCCATCATCGCAGAGAGCGTCTGCTGATTGGGATGCTTTCGAATCGATTCCACAAGATATTGATAACTTTGTTCATCACCCGTCACCATTTTACCCATCGATGGAATGACTGAAAACGAGAACAGATCGTAAGCGCGCGACAGTAGCGTGGATGTGGGTGTTGAAAACTCGAGAATCACAAGCCGGCCACCGGGCTTCAGCAGGCGTGACATTGATGCCAGCGCCTTCGGGATTCGCGTCACATTGCGCAATCCAAATGCAATAGAGACACAGTCAAACTGCCCGCCCGAAAAGGGAAGTGATTCAGCATCTGCCAAAAGCATCTGCACATTGACTCCGAGACCTTCATTAAGAAGGCGGGAACGACCACACGCCAGCATGCTCGCATTAATATCGGTCATAACCACCTGGCCCGAAGTGCCGACCTGACGCGCAAAACGCATCGTCATATCTCCACTGCCCGCAGCGACATCAAGCACACGATGACCTTCACGAACCCCACTTCTAGCCAATGCAAGATCCTTCCACAGCCGATGCGATCCGAACGACATTAAGTCATTCATTAAGTCGTAACGACTCGCAACGGAAGAAAATACCTCGCCGACCCGACCCGCCTTTTCAGCCGGATCAATCTCGCTAAAACCGAAGTGGGTTGCTCTTTCGCTCGTCAAACCGCTATCCCCTAACGCATCGATCAGGAAACGACTTTACGCTGAAATCCAGCCTTCTCTAGTGCCTCAAGATATAACCGCCAGTATTCATCCTGTTTGCTGCCGAGCTCATAAAGTGTTTCCCACGAATAAATACCCGTATCATGGCCATCATCAAAATGGAGTCTCACTGCATAGGCGCCGATGCCTTCCACCTCAGTAATATTAACCAGCTCTTTGCCCGTCTGGAGGACTTCCTGTCCCGGACCATGACCTCTTACTTCTGCTGAAGGCGAGTACACCCGCAAAAACTCACACGGAAGATGAAACTGTTCGCCGTTATCAAAACTGACTTCGAGCGCGCGTGACTGTTTGTGCAGCACAATATTGGTGGGACGGGGATTCGATTGCATAGGAAAACTTTTATCAATAATTAAGGGATCAGGTTTTTGTCATCTTATGATTAACGCAAACCCTGATTTAACGCGGTCGCCACTTCCTCAGCAAAATAAGTCAGGATAGCATCTGCACCGGCGCGCTTAAACGCCAGCAATGACTCATGGACAACGCCCTGATGGTCAAGCCACCCGTTCTGAGAAGCCGCACAAAGCATCGCATACTCACCGCTGACCTGATAAACAAAAGTGGGGACACCAAACTCGCTTTTCACCCGCTGAACAACATCGAGATAGGGCATGCCCGGTTTTATCATCACCATGTCAGCACCTTCCGCGAGGTCGAACTCGATCTCACGCATTGCCTCGTCCGTATTGCCGGGGTCCATTTGATAGGTGTGCTTATCTCCCCCTCCCAAATTCGTCGCCGACCCCACGGCATCTCTGAATGGCCCGTAAAACGACGATGCATATTTGGCCGAATACGCAAGTATCTTGGTGTTAACAAAACCCTCGTCCTCCAGCGCCATCCGGATAGCGCCCACGCGGCCATCCATCATGTCTGAGGGTGCTAAAACCTGAGCGCCCGCTCTCGCATGACACAGTGCTTGCGCCACAAGCGATTCAACGGTGAGGTCATTCGTAACATAGCCGTCCGAATCCAGAAGTCCATCCTGACCATGACTCGTATAAGGATCTAGCGCGACATCAGTAATAATTCCCATTTCAGGCACATGGCTGCGTAGTGCACGAACGACGCGGGGAATGAGTCCTTCAGGATTACACGCTTCGATTGCATCTTCGGTTTTAAGTTTCGAATCAACCACTGGAAAAAGCGCGAGCGCTTTGATACCCAACGCTGATATTCGAGAAGCTTGCTCGAGGAGTAAATCAAGACTCACCCGATGAATCCCCGGCATCGAAGGGACAGGCTCCCGAACATTTGACCCTTCGCAAACAAATACCGGCTGGATGAGGTCATCAACCGAGAGGGAATGCTCTCGGACCAGCGATCGGCTAAACGGGTCTCGGCGTAATCGTCTTGGGCGAGAAAGGGGATAAATGCTCATTTGAATCGATCGCTATCCTAGCGTTTATCCGTCTATTTTCGCTTTGACGCTTTTTTAGTCACTTTTTTAGTCACTTTCTTGGCTGCTTTTTTGACCGGTACTTTTTTAGTCACTTTCTTGGCTGCAGTCTTCTTGGCTGCTTTTTTAGTCACTTTTTTAGTCACTTTCTTGGCTGCGGTCTTCTTGGCTGCTTTTTTAGTCACTTTTTTAGTCACTTTCTTGGC
>JABHUE010000167.1 GCA_018672825.1 Pseudomonadota bacterium
CTGTTTCCTCTTGTAGACGTTGCGGGTTGTGTTGCATCTCCGACGGCACTGGAGCGATGGGGTAAAGAGTACGGGCAGCATCCGGCGGGAACAGGGCCCTTCAAAGTAGTTGAATACATGAAGGATGCTCAGTCTGTTATGGAAAAAAATGGGGACTACTGGATGTCCGGAAAGCCCTATCTCGATGAGCTGATTCTCCGTCCTGTGCCGGTAGATAGCACTCGCCTCGCAGAACTTCGATCCGGCGGCGTTGATTTCGCGGAATCGCTTCCCCTACAGGATATTTCAAGATTACGCGGGTCTAATGAAATAGTTGTTTCAGAGAAAGTTGGGTTTCGCTGGGAGTGGTTCGGATTTAATGTTCGAGAAGAATATGCAGGTCGAAGCCAAAAACTCCGGCAGGCATTCCAATGGGCCATTGATCGGGAAGCAATGCACCACGCAGCGTACTTTGGAACTGGTTCTATTGGCTATGATGGAATTCTGCCAGGGACCCCGTTCCATGATCCCGATTACAAACCTTTCACTCGAGACGTCGATAAGGCTAAACGATTAATTGATGAGTCGGGTCTCGACGAGCCGATCGAGCTTCTCGCGCCCGTGACGTCTGATCCAGTGAAACAGCGAGCCTCGCAAATCTTTATGGCCAATGCTGAAGAAATCGGTGTGAAGATAAATACTGAAAGTATCGAGAAAAGTGGTTACTGGGCAGCAATGAAAAAGGGCACAATGCAACTGATGTTGGAAGGATGGTGGGGCTATCGACCAGATCCTGATCAGTATCTCTACCTTATGCTCCACTCCTCTGGTAAGCAGGCCAAGAGGATGGGGTACAACAATCCGAAGATGGACGCATTGATGGACAAGCAGCGTTCTGTCACTGATCTTGGCGAAAGAAGGAAGCTATTCCGTCAGATCTCTGCTCTGATGAATGAGGACGCCGTGTACGTACCGTATCATTACGGCTCAGACTTCAAAGGACACTCGCCCAAAGTGAAGGGATTTGTTCACACCCAGGACTCGATTATCAGTTATCGCGAAATGTATCTCGAGGGCTAACCGACTCCTGATAGACCTTGCAAGGTAATCCCGCCCGCCTTCTCTTAAATGTAAGGGAGGGCGGGTGGTCGTTCTCAAGTCGTAAATGCGGTGGGTCTTAAGAACTAGGGTCATATTTTAAGGTACTGAAATAACGAGAAGTAATTCTCGTCCCTGAAAAGTCACCGTCAATACTGCCGCCGTTAACGTTGGACTTGGACGATTCAGTATGGATGCCAGTGGACTATAGCGAACGCTGTTGGTGGAAATAGGTCTGAGGTTATATTGTGGCTTGCCCGCCGGTTGCCTCATCTAGTCGCGGAAAGCGCGTCACCAAACTCGTCGCCAAGGGCCAATACCTCCTCAAATTTGATATTTGTGTTAGTTAACCGATCGTTTTCGGGCGGGATTTTTTTGCTAGATTCTTCTCTGAGGTTTTCAAATCACCCTAGGATAGCCGGATGTCGAAGAACGCACGTCCAATTACGCCCGTTGTCCAGATTAATATGACTGAAGGAGAATGGAGGAGCCGCGTGGAATGTGCGGCGGGGCATCATCTGCTCGAGCTTTATCATCTCACTGATATGGTTGAAGGAGTGCTCGGGGTGCGGGTCGAAGATGAGCCGGATGCTTATCTTCTGAAGACCTATCGGACTTTCTTTGATGAAGTCTGCGCCTCGGATCTCGTCAAAGTTTGTTTTGATAAAGAGCCGGATCAGGAGATAGGGCGTTCCCTTAACTATTCTTCTGTGGCGCAGGCTGGCGGCATATTTAGCCGCCGGCCGGATATTAACTGCATACGCACATTCCTGCAGCGACTGTTGTGGCCTCACTCGAATGCGGTTTGTTGCCCCTGATCCAGCATGCGCTCATTGTTTTCAATGAGATCGTTTATGTGGATTGTGATACTGGCAACGACGAAGACGCTGTGCGGGATGTTCTTGATCGGCTAGGCGATAAAAAGATTGCCATGATCCGTAATCATGGTGTTTTCGTGCTGGGCAAGAGTGTTGCAGAAGTGTTGTTTCTGACGATTACCCTTGAACATGCCTGCCGCTGTCAGCTGGATGCGATGCAGGCGCATGCCAAGGCTAAGACCTTTGGTCTAGATAACGTTGCGCAACTTGCGGCCGGGTTCACGGGCAACCCTGAAAACGCGTCTATCTTCGATGGCACGCTGCAGTGGGAAGGCTGGCTGCGAAAGCTTGACCGGATGGGTTGTTGTTATCGGGACTAGGTTTTTCGTTAGAGCAGGTAGAAGCGTGCGCCCTGATTGGTCTTTTTTTGCACAAAGCGCCTGATCAGGCTAGGTGAAGCCCACTGAGTTTATGTTATTAGTAAATCAGATAGCGGATCAGAGAAAACAGTATTGGTAACAGGCGAGGATGCACTTGTAGGGATCTTGCGTTTTGAGCGCGATTAAAGGTTTTTAAGACGCAGAGCGCTGAAGTTTAGATCTGGAGGAAAATGACCTGGAGAATCCACCGCTGTTTCCAGGTAATCCGTTAGGATGCCTCAATGGACTAAGTTTCTAGCCCACTGAGGCAGCCCTCAGGTTTTTACAATCACACTACAATGTTTACTTAACAGTCTTCCATACACCGTGTTGCAGCGGTATCCGGACGATCGTCGACGATAAAGCCATCTCGGACGTGGGCGGGCATCTGAACTGCAGCCAGAGACCCAGCATCCAGTACGGCATCTTGCGCGATAAATTCATTTAGCGCGTAAATATATGCCGTCAGTGCGTAGACTTCATCATTCGACAGGGACTGAGGCGCATTCATCGGCATTGCGCGACGGATATAGTCGAACAAAATCGGCGCATACGGGTATCCACCCCCGGTCAAAGGCCGCTTGCCGCCAACCATCGAACCATACTGTGATCCGCCGGCTGCATCAACGCCGTGACAACCGATACATTGCGCGTTAAATAACGCTTTTCCTTCCGCAACAGAACCAGATCCGGCTGGCAAGCCCTTTCCGGTGGCTGTCTGAATGTCGATATCCCAAGCCGCGATGTCCGCTTCAGTGATTGGTGAACCGAAGCTTACAGCGGGCTTGAAATTACCCGCAAACGCGCCAGAAAAAGATAAGGCAAGTGCTAATCCACTGGCTATAGTAATTTTATGCAATTGCATTTGATACCTCCCCGTTTGTGTTAATAGCCCAAGGAAAGATCCCGTTATGGTGCTGTACAAAACCCGCGATGCGCCGATTCTCTGCCAGCTCGGCTACGGTCGGTTGCACATAACCGGTGCTGTCCACTGCGCGACTTGCGATTTTCGCCGGACCACCGTCCCAGTTCCAACGATAACGGAACCTTGTCAGACACTTATCCAGGACTGGCCCCTCTAGATCGGCAGTACGCCAGCTGCGCCCTCCATCGGTCGTGATATCGACAGCTTTTACAGTGCCGTTGCCAGACCAAGCGAAACCTTGAAGCTCATAGAGCCCCGGGCCCTGCATCTGCATACCGCCTGATGGGTTCGTGATGACGGATTTACACTCCATCTCCATTGAGAACTGACGAAATTTGCCCTCAGGCATGGGGTCTGTGTAGCGCGCGGTCTCACTTCGCAGGTGCCATGGCTGGTCAGATACCTTGATGCGTCGCAGCCACTTTACCGAAGTATTTCCTTCCCATCCCGGGATGAAAGCCCTCAAAGGATAACCATTCTCGGGACGCAGCATCTCCCCGCCCGATGCGAAGACAAGCATTACGTCATCCAGCGCCTTGTCAATCGGGATACTCCGTGCGTGCGCGGAACCGTCGGCTCCTTCAAACAACAACCATTTGGCGCCGGACTCAAGGCCCACCTCATCGAGTAACCAAGACACCGGAACACCCGTGAATTGTGAACACGACAGCAAGCCATGGGTCTGTTGTACGGTCTTTGATTTCACAGCCAACCAGTCGGTCAAGCCGTTGCCCGAGCACTCCATAAAGTGAAATTTCGAGACGGACGGATAGCGCATCAGGTTATCCATTGTGTCCCGCATCGGTTGCCGAACCATACCGTGGATGACCAGCTCGTGCGTGTCAGGATCAATGTCCGGAATGCCCGCATGATGCCGCTCAAAGATAAGTCCATTTGGCGTGATGATTCCCTGCTGATGCTGAATCGGTGTCATGCTCCAGTCAGAGTAGTTCTGCTTATTGACGTACACATCAGTGCGATTACGGGTAACGTGATCCTCATACTTCGAGGGCATACCATAGCCTTGCGGGACGGTGGTGCGGCCCATCGACTTTGATGAAGGCTGCACCTCTAACGATGCCGCGACGGCTCCGGTTGTCGACGCGACTGTCGCTGCCGCAACTGCCGAAGCTGCGCCAGTTAAAAACGAGCGTCGTGTGGTGGGTTTAAGTGCTCCCTCTTCCCGTGCCGTTCCCTCAGAATATTTCTCAGGTGAAGTTTTTGAGATCGGTCGCAATATCTTTTCTTCCGTCATACTTCTCTCCTATAAAGTTGTTAGCTTAAGCTCAACAGAAGCAACATTTGCTTACTGACCAAGGTTTAATTTTCTTAATAGAGTTATCAATTAATTTTGGTCAGCGGATAACTTAAAGACTATGAGGCAGAATTAGAAATTGTTATTTTTAATAACTACAATTCAAAAACATTATTATTCTGTGCCAATCAATTCATAGTCAGAACGCTTTTTTCAATGAACTCATAGTCTCAACGCTATTGCTAATCAACTGATAGTCAGAGTGTTCGTGACAATCACTTAATAGTTAAAATATTATATGAGTGACTTACCCCTACTGGCAGAATGGAAAAACCACTCTTCCACATCAAAGGAGTCAGCTCATGGAGCAGGTGCTCGCGCTGGAGCGCGCAAAAGATCCAGAGAGACGCAATATTCCCCTAGTTGTAAGGATGAAGCTCGATCTGGCCGGGGCTAAGATTCGCCTGATGGATTGGCGTGCCTTTAGCGACAGTGATCGCCAGAGTCTCATCGATACTCCGTTTGAAGGCCCTGTTGGCGAAGCACCTTTTTTTCGGGCTCTCAGCCAGGCGCTGGAATCCGCTAACCGAGGCGCCATGCCGCGTATTGCTCCGGCGGCGCCGCCGATAACCTTGTGGCTTAATCAAGAAGAGCCGTCGGAGATCTCCGAATTCAAACAGGCTGCCCGAGTTGATGCGAAATGGGCGGATTTGAGCTGCTTTGAGCGTTATTTACTGTGTCATGCGAAAAATCTGGAGGATCCGGAACTTTTGCGAACGATCGCTTTGGATACCAATTCGCTTACAGTCCAGGAAGTGTGAAAGATTTCCGAACCTCCATCGCGGCTCTGTTTTTATGGATCAGCGCCGCCTTTTTTTCGACCACAGTTATGGCCGGTGTGCCACTAATCGCGGCTGCGGCCAGTATTCGGCCCGCGCTTGAGGAGATATCCACTCGTTATAACGAGGTTACAGGAGAATCTGTCAGGTTGGTTTTTGGATCATCGGGCACCTTGGCAAATCAGATTGCGAACGGCGCCCCTTATGTACTGTTTCTTTCCGCAAATACGGCTTATGTGCGGTGGTTGGCGGGCCTTGGATTAACTCAGGGGCCACCGGTGACTTATGCGGAGGGTGTGCTGGCACTCTATAGCCGATCCGGATTGCTTGGCGAGACCGAGAATCCGTTGATGGCGCTTGACTCTGCACTTCAACACGGCGTTGTTAAGCGCTTGGTGATCGCTAATCCAGAGTATGCGCCCTATGGTAGTGCCGCAAGGGCAGCTTTAGAACATGCAGGCTCTTGGACTCGAGCGAGACCGGTCCTTTTACTTGGCGCCAACGCGGGACAAGCAGTCCAGTATGCGCTTCAGGGTGATGTCGATGTGGCGTTGGTGCCGCTGCCACTTGCACGGCTAGCAAAACTGCAAGAGACCGGGCAGCTTCAGGTCCTGCCCAAAGAGACTTTTCCGAGCGTTGAACTGCATCAGCAAATGGTTCTGTTGCCGGGCGCTGATCAAAAGACGCACGAGTTCTTTGCATATCTGCAGTCCATTGATTCTCAGGAAATTTTCAGGCGTCATGGATTACTTGTCCCCAGTCCAGTTAACTTAACTCTGCAACCTTAGACGTCGAGCTGGTTTATCCCGGAAATGGATTGGAACGCATTTCATCTCTCGTTGCAGCTTGCAGCCTGGACCCTTGTTTTGCTTCTTCCCATCGGTATCGTGACGGGTCGCTGGCTGGCAAAAACGCAGACTCGAGCACGGCCCTGGCTACAGGCGTTTTTTGCACTGCCTCTGGTTCTTCCGCCCACGGTGGTCGGCTATTACCTTTTAGTGTTCACTGGCACACGGTCGCCCATCGGAGAGTTCATCATGTCCTGGTTTGGGGTCTCATTGGTCTTCAGTTTTCCGGGTCTCGTGGTGGCTTCAATATTGGTTAATCTGCCTTTTGCCATTCTGCCGGTGCAACGAGCTTTTGAGGCTGTCTCCAACGAACTGCACGATGCCGCCGCGTGTTGTGGAATGACACCCTGGCAAACTTTTACACGGATCGAGATGCCTCTTGCCTGGCCGGGTGTGCTGTCGGCGGCGGTTCTGACTCTGGGACACACGCTTGGTGAATTTGGAGTGGTGTTGATGGTCGGTGGAAATATCCCCGGAGAAACTCGAACGTTGTCTATCGCGATATTTGATCGCGTCCAAGCTTTTGATCCGCTTGCGGCAGGACGCATGGCAGGCTTTTTACTGCTGATCTCACTGGTTACGGTGGCGCTTGGCTATGGCGTTCTGGAAAGGCGTGGTCAACAAAGGCAGAAGAGCGCCTGATGTTGTCAATCTTCCTCGAGCATGATTCACCCTTCCTGGGAGTTGATTTCCAGTTACCCATTGGAACTCTTTCCGCGATCGTCGGCCCTTCAGGCAGTGGGAAGACCAGCGTGCTCCGTGCGGTAGCCGGTCTACTGACCACAGAACGCTCGCGGGTAAGTTTTGATGAGGATATTTGGTCGAACACAGGAGCAAGGTGCTTCAGGCCAGCCTATCAGCGGCCGTTGGGTTTTGTCAGCCAGACGTTCGGATTGTTCCCGCATCTCACCGCCGCTGAAAACGTAGGAGCTGCGCTCACTCACTTGCGACGTCGCGAACGAAGTCGTGAGGCACAGAACTGTCTCGATATTGTCGGTATCGGCGGTCTCGCAGATCGTCGTCCTAATGAACTTTCGGGGGGCCAGAGCCAGCGGGTCGCGATGGCACGCGCTCTTGCCAGAAAACCAAGATTGCTGCTACTCGATGAGCCGTTCTCAGCACTCGACCATAGCACCCGGAAGCGTCTCCGCGTGGAGCTGAAGCGCTTGCAGGACGCCCTCGCGATGACCGTGCTTTTTGTCACTCATGATCTGGATGAAGCGGCAGAGTTATCAGAAACGTTGGTGTTGCTGCGTCGCGGGAAGGTGATACAGCAGGGGCCAACTCGTGAATTGTTGCGTAGACCTTCCACCGTCGAGGCGGCGCGCCTGATGAATTTCGTTAATCTTGCAAAGGCCAAGTGGGCGGGCTCGGACGCGTCCGGAATCACACTTCACTGGGGCGACGTTCTGTTGACAGCTGCGAAGGGGCCGAAATCCCAGCCTGATGATACGATTCACTGGACGATTCGGACATCTGATGTTTTCCTCGTAAAAGATAACCACCCGAACGAGTCAAGTCTCGGAACAATTTTGCCGGCTAAAGTTGTCGAGGTAATCGAGATGGGAAGTTCAGCTTTGGTCTCCGTAATCGTAAACAACAGCGGTGGAGAGGTGTTGCGATTGCAGCTTCGCCCTGGCGCACTTCACCGCCATCATTTGTCTAAAGGATCATCAGTCAAGATTGCTTTACATGCCCAAGCAATAGTGCTTCTGGACCCATCAGATGCTTCGCTAAGCGCTAACCGAGCAAAATCGAAACTGTAGTCTGGTCGCTCGATTACCACGACGGTGATTTGATAGCGCCTTCAGCTAACGTTGCGCAGGCGTCAGCGATCGAGCCTTTGGTGCCTCGGCTGCTTTTTCTTTTCGCCAGATTTGTACCAACAGCGGGTCAGAAAAAAGTCTGGATAGAGACCGCTAAATCGACTTCGAAAATTAAATTAATTTTTTAAAGTTTTATTTTGGCTTTCCGCGCGGAAAGCCAAGTGCTTCTCGAGCCTCAAAGTAGCTTTGAGCGACGCCTTTTGA
>JABHUE010000083.1 GCA_018672825.1 Pseudomonadota bacterium
CAATCTCAGCTGGATTACCAGTCACGTTTACTCCGGCTTGCTCGAGCGCTTTTATCTTGTCTTCGGCCGTCCGCCGTCCGCCCGCGATAATGGCGCCAGCGTGACCCATTCGCTTACCGGGAGGAGCCGTCACCCCGGCAATAAAAGCGGCCACCGGTTTTGTCATGTTTTGACTAATCCATTCCGCGCATTCCTCTTCGTCGGAACCACCGATCTCCCCACACATAACAACCGCATCAGTTTCAGGATCATCATTAAACATCTGCATCACATCCAGGTGTTTCAGTCCGTTAACCGGATCCCCACCGATTCCGACGCAACTTGATTGACCCATTCCTAATTTGGTCAATTGGTCAACGACTTCGTAGGTTAAGGTGCCCGAGCGAGATACGACCCCAATACGTCCTGGAGTATGAATGTAACCCGGCATAATTCCGATCTTTAACTCACCTGGTGTGATGACACCTGGACAGTTCGGGCCCACCAGCACTGCGCCACTGTCCCGCATTTTATGCCGGGTGATAATCATATCCTTGACCGGAACGCCTTCGGTGATGCAAATAATTGTTTTGATTCCCGCATCAACCGCCTCATCTATGGCGGCCGCTGCAAACGGGGGAGGAACATAAATAACGGAGACATCGGCCGCGGTTTCCCGTTTAGCCTCAACTACCGAATCAAAGACGGGGATCCCCTCTACTGTCTGACCCCCTTTTCCCGGAGTCACTCCCGCTACGAACGCCTTCTTACCATTCGCATACGCAACACAATTTTGGGTATGAAACTGTCCTGTTTTCCCTGTAATCCCCTGGGTGATTACGCGGCTATTGCCATTTATAAGTATTGCCACCAGTTTATCCTTGCGCTGCTGCGACCGCTTTTTGTGCCGCGTCATTCATTGTGGTTGCGGTGACCATATCCAGACCTGCCTTCTCTAATATTTCCCGACCTTTCTCCACGTTCGTGCCCTCGAGACGAACAACGAGCGGAATGCTCAGTTTTACGACTCCCGCCGCCTGAACAAGCCCCTCAGCAACGACATCGCACCGCATAATTCCGCCAAAAATATTCACCAGAATTGCCTTAAGGTCTGGATTACGAAGCATGATTTTAAAGGCCTCAGTTACTTGCTCAGCCGTTGCGCCACCCCCCACATCTAGAAAGTTTGCCGGATCGCCGCCATATAGCTTAATGATGTCCATTGTCGCCATCGCCAGTCCCGCACCATTGACGAGACAGCCGATATTCCCGTCAAGTGAAATATAGTTAAGACCTACTGCAGATGCTTCAAGTTCTGCCGGATCCTCTTCGTCGGTATCCCGCATCGCAACAACGTCTGGATGCCGAAATAAAGCGTTATCGTCAAAATTAAACTTCGCATCCAACGCTATGATCTTGTCATTGGTCGTAACGACCAGAGGATTTATTTCGGCGAGAGAAGCGTCGGTATCCCAGAATGCCATGTACAGCGCTTTAACAAATAGAACACCTTGTTCGACATGGTCACCTGCCAGGCCAACCCTCTCCAGGAGTGCTGAGACATCCGCATCATCAATTCCCTGACCCGGGTCTACAAAAAGTTTAAAAATTTTATCCGGAGTAGTCGCGGCGACCTCTTCAATTTCAGTGCCACCCTCCGCACTCGCCATAATGACGACTTTTTGAGTTGCTCGGTCAATGACGAGACCAAGATATAACTCGCGATCAATGCCAACCCCCTCCTCGACCAAAAGACGTTTGACTTCCTGGCCATCCGCGTTGGTCTGATGAGTCACCAAGCGCATGCCCAGTAACTGGTTGGCAACTTTTTTAACCTCCTCAATTGATCCTACAACTTTAACGCCACCGCCCTTTCCACGCCCACCGGCGTGGATCTGAGCTTTGACGACCCAGCAATCGCCGCCTAACTCTTGTGCTGCATTTAACGCATCATCGACACTGAAGCAGGCGACACCCCGAGGCACTGAAACACCTCGGTCTCGTAGAATCGCCTTAGCTTGATATTCGTGTACTTTCATTGATTAAGTCTCTCGCCCAGTCGCAAAACAACTGTATTGATTTATTTCTCGAATGAGGTTTCGATAGGACGCGACGGATCCGCTATCCATTCGCTCCAGGATCCGGGATAAAGACGTGAGCCTTTTATCCCTGAATACTCCATGGCAAATAGGTTGTGGCAAGCGGTTACCCCCGATCCACAACTATGGATAATATTCTGAGGATTTCGCCCTGCAGTCACCTCATCAAAAATTTCTTTAAGCTCTGCACGCGACCGGAACTGTCCATCTTCAAGGCTCAGCGCAAAGTGATAATTAATTGCACCAGGAATATGGCCTGCTTTAGCATCAAGTGGCTCAACTTCGCCGCTAAATCGTGGGGGCTCACGCGCGTCAACAACTGAAACCACCCCACCGTTTAGCGAATTAAGTATCTCATCAGCGTCAGCTTTCAGGTCATTGACTTCCTTCAGTGACGTTAGATTGCTGGACGGTAATTCCGCAGTCGCCTCCCCGGAAATGGTTGATTTACCGGACTTTGACCAATTTGCGAAGCCGCCGTCTAACAGCCAAACATCGTCAACACCAATCCACCCCAACATCCACCATAAACGCGCAGCGAAAACACCGGGTCCGTGGTCATAGACCACTATTTTTTGTCCGCCGGCCAAACCTAGCGCCGCTGCCCGATTGATCCACTCATCGACATCCGGCAAGGGGTGACGCCCGGTCGAAGAGGTTATCTGGCCTGACAAGTCCCGCTCTAAATCGACGTAGCATGCGCCCGGAATGTGACCTCCCTCAAACGCGGCCCGGCCGGCATCCGGATCATTCAAAGCAAATCTACAGTCGCACACGATCACCTCCGGCGACTGAAGAAGAGTTTCAAGTTCGTCAGCGCTAATTAAATTGGCTTGCATACAAGGGTTTCTATCTTTTAAAAATGACGATCTATTATCAACTTGACCGGCATCTGGATGCAATGGTCGATCCCACATTTTGGGTACAAAAATAAAATAACACCTGCAGAAAATTTACTCGATATCATCCTCTTGAATCTGCCCGCGGCGTAGTTGGGCCATTTGTTCGGCGACAATCGCGACCAGAAAAAATATCAGCCCAAAGACAAGCAATAACATCGTCCCAACTGA
>JABHUE010000057.1 GCA_018672825.1 Pseudomonadota bacterium
TGCTCGAAAAAGCCAAGCGTTTGAATATCGGGACGGTTCTCGATTACACATGATTCACATTAAGTCACCGTCTGATATTAACTCCGGCACGATTACTGCCGTGGCCTATGAGCGGGAAAGGTTAGAGATCGCGCCTGATTTGCTTGCTGCCGTCGATCAATCACGCGAGACGTTTAATGCCTTAATTGACTCAGGTGTCGCCTGTTATGGTGTCACAACGGGACTTGGCAAGATGAGCACAACGAATCTGTCTGATGAGGCGCGAGACGACATTTCAAAGAATATGATGATGGCCCGCGCAGTTGCTTTTGGAGTGGCTTTGCCCCGACCGGTTGCCCGGGCAATGATGATGATACGGCTGGTTAATTTTTTATCAGGACAGGATGGCGTCAGCAGTCAATTATGTCGTTACATCGTTTCGAGATTGAACGATGACTTTGATCCGTTTGTTCCATCTCAGGGGCATGGTTTTGCAGCAGACGGCACTCCAAATGCACACTGCTTTCAAACCTTAATCGGTGAGGGTCGAGTGCTTGATGATCGCGACGCTTCCATTTCCGCTGCCGTCGCTTTGTCTGAGCGAAACCAAATGCCCTATGAACTTGCGCCAAAAGAAGGCCTGGCACTCATTAATGGCATTACCGCGCTACCGGCCTATGCGATTTATGCCCACCGCCAGGCTAGCGCTCTGCATCGGTTTTCAAATCGAGTTGCGGCTTTATCGATGGATGCAATTGCATCGCCCAAGGATTCTATTCACCCTGCGCTTGCGGTCGGTGCCAGCGCGGGTGTTTCAACCGTGATCGACGACCTGAATGAATATTTGCGCGGCAGTACCGTTCAACCTTACAAACTCCAAGCGGCAGTCTCCCTTAGAATTATTCCACAAGTGCATGGCGCACATGCCGATGCGCTCAGCCAAGTCCAATCAGGCATCGAGCAGACAATCCAAACGTTTTCCGGAAATCCAATGCTGGTTAACGACGGTGGTGAGGGCGCACCGGCGTTACTCTCGGTGGGCAGTTTTCATAACCAGTTTCTGGTTAATTTGATTGAGTATTTAGCGATATCGACCGCGCATGTTATTTGTCTTAGCGAGCGCCGCTTGCATCGAATGATGGATGAAAAACAGACGGGCCTCAATCCACAGCTCGCACCTCGTCCCGGGTTAGATGCAGGTATGGTGGTCGCACACAAGGCGTGCATTGATCTGACGGCCCGGATCCGGATGGCAGCTCAGCCGTTGTCTTTAATGACGTCCGAAACCTCTGGCGGGCAGGAGGACTACATGTCGATGGCGGTTCCGGTGATTCAACGTTTACTGGAAATCGTAAGGCTTGGGGTTGCCGTGTTGACCTATGAAGCCTTGGCTGGGTGTGTTGCCCTCGATCAGCGTCAGGCTGTTTTTGGAACAGGGGTCACCGAGCTTTATGATTTTGTGCGAGCGCATATTCCACCCTTGGATAAGGACCGCTCGCCCGGCGAGGATTTTGAGATTATTCATCACCAGATTTGTGGTGAGTATTTCGCCGAACTTGATTTGGGTAGCGAAACTTGATTCTTTGGGAAAACGCCCGGATTGCGCCCATGAGTGATCCAGTCCCTGGGCAACAGATCATCAATGACGGCGCTGTGCTGACCGATGGCGACAGGATCGTTGCGGTTGGTGAAAGAAACAGCGTGCTCTCAAATCTGATTCCTGCTAAAGCCGATCAGTCGATTCAGGAGTCCGTTGACTGTGGTGGCGGGCTCCTCTTGCCCGGGCTTATCGATTGTCATACCCATCTTGTTTTTGCGGGAGACCGGGCTCTGGAATTTGAGCAACGCCTGGAAGGCCTGAGCTATGAAGAAATATCAAGACAGGGCGGAGGAATACGCTCGACCGTGACTGCTACTCGGCAGAGTTCGGAGGAGACATTGCGTGCGGCTGCCTACAAAAGAGCAGCCCGGATGTGTGCGAATGGCGTGACCACCCTGGAGGTCAAAAGTGGCTACGGATTGAATCTGGATGATGAGCAAAAGATGCTTCGGGTCGCGCAATCATTGCAAGATCTGTTGCCGGTTTCAGTTCACAGTACGTTCTTAGGCGCACACGCAATTCCGGAAGAGTTTCTGGGTTCCAGTGATGATTATGTTGATCTCGTTTGTGAAGAGATGCTCCCGTCGGTTGCAGCGCAGAAAGTTGCAAATAGCGTAGATGCATTTTGCGAGACCATCGCGTTCTCAAATGCTCAGGTCCGCAAGGTCTTTGAGAAAGCAAGAAGCTTAAACTTGCCGGTGAGACTTCATGCAGACCAGCTCACCAACAGTGGCGGCGCGGCGTTGGCGGCCGAGTTTCACGCGCTGTCTGCAGATCATCTTGAATATGCGGACGAAGCAGGAGTTCGGGCTTTGGCGCAATCAGGTACGGTTGCGGTTTTGCTGCCTGGCGCATTTTATTTTCTAAATGAACGCCA
>JABHUE010000025.1 GCA_018672825.1 Pseudomonadota bacterium
CTGGCTCTCCTCGACGGTAACGATGATCTCGCCGCCAGATCCGGCTTTCATGGCCTCGGCGATTTGTACTGCCATCTGATAATAAGAAGAAGTCGATTTCGCAGATTTATAAGTCACCCGGGTCTCTGCGAACGCGTTTCCTGTGAAAAGCAGAGCTAAAGAGCAAATTGTCATGAAAGAACGGTGGAACATAAAAATCTCCAATTGGAATTAAAACGTAGTGGAACGATACCAAACCCATCCTCAAACCAAAACCCCTTAAAGATCGAGGCGGCGTAAAAAATACGAATAGATAGAGATGGATAAGATGGAAGAAACCAGAACTGAAGCTGCTGTCAGCAACGGACGAGGAATTCCATGCGGCGGTGGCCGGTTTGAGCCTGCAATAACAGACTCAATTGCAATCCGAGACCCAAAAATTTGTGGGTCAGATTGTGGGACATTTGATGGTATTTAATGGCACTTTATGGCAAACCAAAAAAAAGCCTCCGAAGAGACTCTTTTTTTACCGAGGTTTTGGTAGGCGCGAGTGGGATCGAACCACCGACCACCACCATGTCAAGGTGGTGCTCTACCACTGAGCTACGCGCCTGTAACTGAGATTCTACGACATTTTGATTCCGAAGGAACGTCTGGGACAAAACTGAGTGAGCTCATTCGTATTTCGCACCCCATACGGTCTATTGATTAACCCTAAGCCGCCTTTGTTGACACTCCAAAATGCGCCTCCTTGAGCTTGGCGATTTCATCTCGCATCTGAGCTGCCTTCTCGAATTCAAGATCGCGAGCCAACGAATACATCTGTTCTTCCAGTCCTTTGACTCGTTTTTTGAATTCTTCTGCCGATAAATCAACGACCACAGAATCAATGACCGCATCCTTTCCTTGGGTTCTCGATCGCGACGTTGTTCGCGATTTCGGATCAGCAACGACGCCTTCAATCATCTCGTTAATCGGCTTTTGCACCGATTTTGGGGTGATGTTATTGAGTTCATTAAACAACTGCTGCTTTTCTCGGCGACGTTCGGTTTCATCGATCGCTCGTTTCATAGAGTCAGTAATCCGGTCGGCATAGAGAATCGCTTTCCCGTTGATATTCCTTGCGGCCCGGCCAATTGTCTGGATTAACGAGCGCGTTGATCGCAGGAAACCCTCCTTGTCGGCGTCCAGGATAGCAACCAGTGACACCTCAGGCAGATCAAGACCCTCTCTCAATAAATTAATGCCGACCAAGACATCAAAAGTTCCCTTGCGTAAATCAGAGAGAATTTCCACTCGCTCGACCGTGTCAATATCCGAGTGAAGATAACGAACTTTAATATCGTGATCGTTTAAATAATCGGTAAGATCTTCCGACATGCGCTTGGTTAGTGTCGTTACCAAAACTCTTTCACCCAGTGCCGCACGTTCCCTAGCTTCTGACATCAGGTCATCAACCTGAGTTGTAACAGGGCGGACTTCGATCTCTGGATCGACCAGTCCTGTTGGGCGTACGACTTGCTCGATAACGCTTGAACTGTGAGTCTTTTCATAATCCGAAGGTGTTGCAGACACAAACACCGTCCGGGGCATAAGGGATTCAAACTCGTCGAACCGAAGCGGGCGATTATCAAGAGCCGAGGGAAGTCGAAAACCGTACTCAACAAGATTTTCTTTCCGCGAGCGGTCTCCTTTAAACATCGCACCCAACTGAGGAATCGTTACATGACTTTCATCGATAATCATTAGCGATTTAGCCGGCAAATAGTCGATCAGAGTCGGCGGCGCTTCGCCTGGATTTCGACCTGACAGGAACCGGGAATAATTCTCAATCCCTGCGCAATAACCGAGTTCCTGCATCATTTCAAGATCATACTTGGTCCGTTGCTCGAGGCGCTGAGCTTCCACTAGCTTGTCGTTTTCTCGCAGAAATTTGAGACGAATTTTTAACTCTTTTTTAATGTGATCTACCGCGTCGAGTATTTTGTCGCGCGGGGTAACGTAATGACTTTTGGGGTAGATCGTAAACCGTGTCAAATTCTCATTGGTTTCTCCGGTTAACGGATCAAACCTCGACAGCCGCTCAATCTGATCTCCGAAAAGCTCTACTCGAACAGCAAATCTTTCAGACTCTGCGGGAAAAATATCGATCACATCACCACGAACCCGAAAATTGCCGCGCCTTAAATCAATCTCGTTGCGCGTGTATTGAAGTTCAGCCAGGCGACGAAGCATCTCGCGCTGTCCTGATTCTGCGCCTTCCCTCAAGTGCAAGATCATGCCATGGTATGCCGCGGGATCTCCAAGACCATAGATCGCGGACACCGTCGCCACAATCACCACATCTTCGCGCTCAAGAATTGCCTTGGTTGCCGATAAACGCATTTGGTCAATGTGTTCGTTTATCGAAGCGTCTTTCTCGATATAGGTATCACTAGCAGGCACGTACGCCTCTGGCTGATAGTAGTCGTAATAAGACACAAAATATTCAACGGCATTTCGCGGGAAGAATTCCCGCATCTCGGAATACAACTGTGCAGCGAGAGTCTTATTCGGCGCCAACACCAGCGCAGGTTGGCCTAATCTTGCAATAACGTGGGCCATCGTAAAGGTTTTGCCAGAACCTGTCACACCGAGCAACGTCTGGAATGCTTCTCCAGATTCAACGCCATCAAGAATGCGCTCTATCGCTTCTGGCTGATCTCCCGCCGGATCAAAATTGCTCTCAAGACAAAATTCGCGCTTCATATTATTGTGGAAAAGTTCACTGTAATTAATGGACGGGACGGCTCAAATGATCACCCATGATTATCAGTCGTTCAAAACCCCAACACACAACGCGCGCAATAAACGCGTTGAACGGGTTTTCCGCGATCGAATGCTTAATCACACTGGCTATCATTTCAACCCTAATGCTGACGGGTTTCCCAAGACTCACCAACGTGATTATCGCAAAAAGAACAGAGGTCGCGTCGACACGCATTTTCGAGAGTGTCTACGAGGCTCGTGGTTATGCCGTGAACGCCGGCGCGGTCGTCATTTTATGCCCCGGAAGTCCGCAAACCGGGTGTGTGAGCCAGATCGACTGGTCAATCGGGTGGTTTAGCTTCGTAGACGTCAACCGAAATTCAAAATTTGATTCTGCCGAGACCGTGCTCAGTCATCAATCCCCTATCAAACATCTTACTGTCCGGTGGCGAACACCCTTTTGGGTCCGATTTAAGCCGTTTGGTGATCTCTGGCCCAACGGTCATTTTGCGGTCTGTGATGAAAACGCCGTGTATGGTATCGCCGTCGTGCTCCACCGGACCGGTCGCGCTCGAATCTCGTCAGATTCTCCAAATGGTCAAAAATTGCGCTGCGAGTAATCTGACCTTGACCCGCGACAAGAGTGCTATTAGCATTGCGCCCCCTTGTATTCCCCGATAGTTCAGTTGGTAGAACGGTGGACTGTTAATCCATATGTCGCTGGTTCGAGTCCAGCTCGGGGAGCCATATTTCATAGCCTGCACTTACAAATGGCGGGTCATTCCCCCGTCTACGATTAGATTTTGTCCGGTGATATAGCCCGCTTCATCGGATATCAGAAAACGTGTGGTCTGTGCAATCTCTTGGACCGTGCCAATACGTCCCAGCGGAATTCTGTCTTTCGTAGACTCTGCGTGATCCAGGCTATCGATATACCCAGGCAGGACGTTATTCATTCGTATATTCGATGCTGCATAACGGTCTGCATATAGTTTTGCGAAGGCTGATAGCCCAGCTCTTAGCGTGCACGAAACGGGCAGCGATTGCTCAGGCTCAAAAGCCGCAAACGTCGAGATATTAACCCAGACACCATGGCCTTGCTTGAGCATGTGGGGCGTCACCAGGCGAGCCATTCGAACAACGTTGAGAATAAGAACGTCTAAGCCTACATGCCACGCTTCATCGTCTATTTCTAGCAGCTCCCCTTTCGGTGGATGAGCGGTGTGATTGACGACAGCATCAATTCGTCCGAATTTTTTCAATGTAGTGCTCACTACGTTCTTGAGATCTTCTGCATCAGCAACTGACCCTCGAACACCGATACCTCCCAACTCCTCGGCGAGTTTTTCGCAAGACTCGCTTCGAGACATGATGGTAAGCCGATAGCCGCTCTTCTTCAATTCCCGACAAACGCCTTCGCCAATACCTCCGCCCCCTGCTGTCACAATTGCAACTTTTTCCGACGTCATGGATTCTCCCTGAAATTTCAATATGGTAAAGAGTGACTAGCGTCTCACCGACTTGGAATCTAGACTATCATTAAACCAAACCAGAATTACCATCTAAAACGAGGTTAATCATGTCTGATCTATCCGGAGTCTGTGTGCCGGTTTGCACCGTATTCGACCCTTCCGGCGCAAGTATCGACGAGGGGCGCTATCTTGCGCATATCGATAGAATGCTCGACGCTAAGGTCGATATCATCCTCCCTTGCGGTGGCACCGGTGAGTTTGCATATCTTAGCTCTGATGAGAAAAAACGTCTCATTGAGATTACCGGCAAACATATTCAAGGCAAAGCAAAAATGATTGCGCAGACTTCCGCCATCTATTTAGCTGACACCATAAATACTACCCAGCATGCGGCTGATAACGGAGCCGATGCTGTGATGGTCCTTCCACCCTACTTTGAAGGTCCGGACGCGAGAGGGGTTATGTCTCACTATGAGGCGGTTGCCAAATGCAGTTCAGCACCGCTTATGGTGTATAACATTCCGGTTCACTCGGGATTTGATGTGACGCCCGAGATGTTCTCTGCACTTTTAGATATCGATGGTATTGAATACATCAAAGATAGCACCGGAGACTTCATTCGGATTCAAGAACTGATTCGAACCGGTGGAAAAGTATTTAACGGAGGGGACCCCATTACCTATCAGGCGCTCGTCGCCGGTTGCGTGGGCTGCGTATGGGGATCAGTTAATTTCATACCCGACGAGGCGGTCGCACTGTTTCAGATGGTCAGCGAAGGGGACTTATCCGCAGGCGCAGCGTTATGGGAAAAACTCATCGGCTCCCAACTCTTTGTTTGGTCACATGTTTATAACGCGGCGGTTAAGGCTGCGGCAAATCACAGAGGATTCGACGTGGGTGATTGCAGAGAGCCGGTGCTTCCCATGACCGATGCGGAGGCCGCCGAACTATTTGAATCACTAAAAACTTTTTAAACCGCCTCAGACTAACGATTTCGCTCCGGGATCAAGCCCCGGGGTGAAAATCGAAGCACCAGTAACAACACCGCCCCCATTGTAATGTATCGCGTATAAGCTGCGTTTTGGAGAAGGTGAATTCTGATCGGACTATCTTCCGCCATCGACGATGTGAGAAAACTGATTAGGCCAAGACCTAAGGGTTCAGCTTCGATCCAGAAGAACCAGATCACAAAACCGCCGAGGATCGATCCCAGATTGTTGCCTGAGCCGCCAACGATGACCATCACCCAAACAAGAAATGTAAACCTTAAGGGTTGATAGGTGGATGGTGTAAAAATACCGTCTAAAGTTGTGAGCATCGCGCCGGCAATTCCAATCACAGCTGACCCCAGGATAAAAACCTGGAGATGTCGGGATGTTACATTTTTTCCCATCGCCCCCGCCGCTATTTCATTATCTCGAATTGCACGCATCATACGACCCCAAGGAGAACGTAACGCGCGTTCAGACAGCCAGTAGATCAGCGCAAGCACCACAACAAACAATCCGGCGTAACAAAGCTTCACAATAATCGAGGATAGCTCAATCAAATTAATATCAATTCGTGATGCCAAGCTCTGAACCCAAAGCGTTGACTGAAGTTCAATCTCGTACGGAACCGGTCGCGACAAACCGTTTACATTTTTTACGCCACGCGCAAGCCAATCTTCATTTTTTAGGATGTAAATAATGATTTCAGAAATGCCAAGCGTCGCGATCGCTAAATAATCGGATCGCAGTCCTAGCGAAATCTTACCGATTGCCCACGCGGCCAACGCGGCCAACGCGCCACCGGCCATCCAAGCGAACATAATGGGTAAACCAAACCCTCCCAGAAAACCGGTTTTAGCGGGTTCAACTGCCTCAATCGCTTCAACTGCGGGATCGATGACCCACCGCATGACGACAACACCTATCACCACGATCAATGCCGAAGCCCAGCCCCGAGCCGTCTTGTTAAGTGCCAGCTTTTTCCAGGTCAGGATGCCGAGCGCGATCGCCAATACTCCCAAACAAAGTCCTGAAACGGCGCGAACACCACCGGCAGTCCAGGCCTCAGTAACCGGCGGGACAGAAATAATCACGGCCGCCAATCCCCCGAGCGCGGTAAACCCCATCACGCCGGCGTTAAACAGGCCGGCATAGCCCCACTGGATGTTGACGCCTAGCGTCATAATCGCTGATATCAAGCATAAATTCAGGATCGCAAGCGCAAGGTTTGAACTCTGAAAAACCCCCACCGCGACCAAAAGCGCAGCCATCCCCGCAAACAAAAGTGAATTACGCCAGCGCTCGGTCATAAGGTTTTCCCGCTAAACATGCCGGTTGGCTTGATCAAAAGAACGATCACTAAAATCACAAAAGAAACCGCGAGCTTATAGTCTGTGGCCAATAACTGCATGAGCCCATCAGGAACCCAGTCCCCGGGAGTCAGATAAGCAATGACGCGCTTGTAGGCGAACGTCAGCAACATTTCCGAAAAGGCGATGACAAAACCCCCGAATATTGCTCCTACCGGATTACCCACCCCCCCGACAATTGCCGCGGAAAAGATGGGCAGTACCAAGCCGAGATAAGTAAACGGTTTGTAGCCTTTATCGAGACCATAAAGCGTGCCCGCGATGGCTGCCAATGCTCCGGTAATAATCCATGTAATCATGACAACACGCGCAGGATTGATTCCCGAGAGTAACGCAAGCTCCTCGTTGTCCGAATACGCCCGCATTGACTTACCCGTCCGTGTTCGATTCAGGAACCAAAACAATAGCGCCACGATAACAACAGCCGTGACAACCGTCACTCCTTGAGTCGTTTTAATAGCGAGTCCTTGATCAAGGCCCGTCATCTCCTTAAATGCCCGGGCCTTAAGAATAAACCGCTGACCATCGGCAAAAATCTGATCTTTGGGCCCGATAATGAACCGAATCACTCCGCTCAGGACAAAGAGTACGCCGACCGAAATAATTAAGTAGGTCACTGGCGCCGCTTTTTGAGTCCGATAATAGCGATAAACCAGCCGATCAAAAAGCAGACAAACACAGACCGTCGCAATAATACTGATCGGCAGCGCCAACAGCGCTGTGGGCAATGAACCAATCGTGATGCCAGCTTCTTGAAGTCCCCAGGTGGCGAGAACAGAGATCATGGCGCCAAAGGACATCGTCTCTCCATGAGCGAAGTTCGAAAATCGCAGGACGGCATAAATCATGGTTACGCCGAGGGCGCCAAGAGCAAGTTGGCTCCCGTAAGCAAGGGCTGGAACAATCACAAAGTTTGCTAACAGCGCGAGCGCATTAAGGATATCTATCAAACGTCATCCTCCCAAAAATGCTTTTCGGACATTTTGATCGGCAAGCAGTGCAGCACCCGTATCACTATAGCGGTTCTGCCCCTGGACCAGCACATACCCCCGATCCGCGATCTCAAGCGCCTGGCGAGCATTTTGCTCCACCATAATCACTGCAATCCCGGTCTTGGCGACTTCAAGGATGCGATCGAATAGCTCGTCCATGACGATTGGCGACACGCCTGCTGTGGGCTCATCAAGCATTAGCACGTCTGGGTTAGTCATTAAGGCTCGGCCGACTGCTACCTGTTGTCGTTGACCCCCTGACAATTCACCCGCAGGCTGGCTGCGTTTTTCCTCGAGCGCCGGAAATAATCGAAAAACCTGCGCGATCGACTCCGAGTAATCATCGCGTCGAATAAATGCGCCCATTTCCAGATTCTCTTCGACCGTCATCGACGTGAATACGTTTGAATTTTGCGGAACAAACCCCATTCCGAGCCGGACACGCTCTTGGGGCAACATCGACGTGATCTCCTCTCCATTGAAAAATACCGAGCCTTTGCGAAGATTCAACATTCCGAACAGCGCTTTCATTGCCGTCGATTTACCTGCACCATTTGGACCCACAACCACTACGACCTCGCCTTTGTCGATTGCAATGGTGCAATCCTGAAGAATGTCAGCGGCGCCGTATCCGCCGAACATTGCCTGTCCTTCTAGTAAGCTCATCTCATCCTTATCTCTGGTGTTTTCTGCCGGTACCCAGATAGGCTTCGATCACTGCTTCATCATTCATGACTTCATCAGGTGTCCCTCGTGCCAATACACTTCCTGAAGCCATGACGATAACCGGATCACACAATCGCTTAATAAATTCCATATCATGCTCGATCATGCAAAAGGTGTAGCCCCGCTCTTGGTTAAGACGAATAATTGAATCGCCAATCGTCTTCAAAAGCGTTCGATTCACTCCCGCACCCACCTCGTCGAGAAATACAATCTTGGGCTCGGCCATCATCGTCCTGCCGAGCTCAAGCAATTTTTTCTGACCGCCTGATAGATTACCCGCCAGTTCATTTGCCACTGCCGTAAGTTGAAGAAAATCAATTACCTCATCCGCTCGCTCTTGATTTTGCAATTCCTCAAGGGCAACATTCGACGGTCGTAGCCAGGTGTCGACTAAGCGCTCTCCAGACTGACCGCCCGGGACCACCATGAGGTTTTCGCGGACACTTAGGGTAGAGAACTCATGTGCGATTTGAAACGTCCGCAAGATGCCGTCACCAAAAAGTTCGTGTGGCGCTTTTCCGGTGATATTCTGGCCGTCGAAATAGACCTGACCCGCATCCGGCCGATAAAGCCCTGAAATAACATTGAACAGCGTTGTTTTACCCGCGCCGTTGGGACCAATTAAGCCGGTGATACTCCCTTGCTCAATCGTGAGCGAAGCATCATCAACAGCATGAATCCCGCCAAAGAATTTTGAAAGATTACGTACTTCTAGCAAAGATGAATTCCAAAAAAAAAGCCCGGGCAAATTGCCCGGGCCAAATTATTTTAGGCTAGCGGAAGCCTACCGTTGTATTCTTACCGCCATCAACAAGAATCTCACGATAGCTCCCAGCCGATTCGCCTGGTCCGATTAATTCAACCGCTGAGGCCCCAACGTAATCCACCTCACCGCCACCCGCGATGTATTCAAGCGCAGCCGATAAGTCGCCCGGGAATACTTTCTTTCCCGGTGCGTTAGCGACGTCCATAACCTTCGATTTGAAATCCTGGCTATTGGTTGAGCCCGCGGCCTGCATAGCAAGCATAATTAACGCTGCTGCATCATAGGATTCAGGCGAGAACGGTCCGTCTCCTTTAAACCCTGCTTTCTCAGCTAATTCCACAAACATGGTGGCGCCCGGGCTATCCGTTCCGGGCACATCACCGATCGAACCGTTAAGTCCATCGCCAATTGCCGCTGGCAGCGAATCACCGATCATGCCATCAGGTAAATAGAAGATATCAAAAGCACCTGTATCTAGAGAGCTTTGAATAATAGCCTTACCGCCTTGATCAAGATACCCGGCAACCACGAGGATGTCGCCGCCAGCTTGCGCGAGCGCTGCAACCTCAGCACTATAGTCACCCTTGCCTTCTTCATGGGAAGTGTTAATCGTCACCGTGCCGCCGACCGATTTAAAGTTGCTTTCAATGCTGTCAGCCAAGCCTTTACCATAATCATTGTTGGTATAGGTGATCGCGGCATTCATAAAGCCTCGGTCCTTAAGAATCTCGGCGACCACTTGACCCTGACGGGCATCCGACGGCGCCGTACGAAAGAAAAGACCGTTATCCTCAGCTGTTGATAGGCCAGGTGAAGTTGCTGATGGCGAGATCATGACCACGCCATTTGCCATTGCAACATTGGCGAGGATCGCGCCAGTCACACCGGAGCAGTCGGCGCCCATAATCGCATTAACTTTGTCAGAAGTCACAAGCCGCTCTGCGGTGGCTTGAGCCGCGGCCGAGTCGACACAAGTCGAGTCACCCCGGATCCCGGTGACTTTTGAGCCACCCATAAATTTTCCACCGCCATTGACTTCGGCAATAGCAAGTTCAGCACCAGCGGCCATATCTGGTGTCAGGGATTCAATAGGGCCCGTAAAGCCCAGAATAATCCCGATTTTTACGTCCTCAGCGGACGCAGTAGCAGTCAACATCGCACCGGAGAAAAGCGCGATAAGTAATTTTCTCATTAGAAAACCTCCAATTGTTTAAAGACTTGTTCCCAAAATTGATACACCAACCCTTGGGCTGGATGAATAGTGACACAAGCGGTTTTACAAGAAAAGTGGAATTCGCCCACTCAAGCTGTTTTTTAGAGGTAACCATAAGGGTCTCTCTATAAAAGTAGGTTTTAAGGTCCACTAACCTATCCCTCGGCTGAAACTAATTTGACCGTAACCCGCTTTATATCGCTATGCCGAAATTTAAGACATTTTTAACATTTTGATTGAAATAAGGGTGCCGTGACGAACTTGAGACACTTATAAGACGCTCTCAAGGCGTATTCGACAGTATCTGTCGACTGCGCAGTTGCAAAAATGAAGCCGGGGTAAGGTCCACCTTCAGGCCAGGCGCGCAATATTTCGCCTTCGCGGCAGTCAATTTCAACATCGACGACACCTTCGACTGCGCGCGCCTTATTAATGCCCTCAACGCGGCGTAACACTCCTTCCTGAGTGACCGGAATCATCATCACGCCGCTTGCGCTTGATTTGTTTTTTTGAGGTCGCGGCAGTCGTAATGCGTTTATCAAGACTAACTCTTCCAACGGGACTCCAGTTTGATACTCGATGATTCTCCCGCATCGACCGCCGATTGTCCGGCTGGCCAATTCCAGAAACCAAATCTCATTATTTTGCACCCGAAGCTCCACATGAATCGGTCCTTCATTCAGGCCAATCGCGGCACAAACGGTTTGCAATTCATTCCCGATCTGTTCAGTAAGCCCTGTCGAAATTCGCGGCGGGGTGACATAAATCGTTTCCTCAAAAAAAGGCCCATGGAGAGGATCCGGCTTTTCAAAAATTGCCAGAATCTCCACGACACTATTGGAAACAATCGCATCGACGGAATACTCATCGCCTGCAATAAAATCTTCAACCAATATCTCCCTGACCGGCCCCTTTTGTTCCTCTTGCAGCAAGTTTCCAATTCGATCAACAGCCGCCTGAAGTTCCTCGCGGTTGTTACAGCGGATCACCCCGCGGCTACCCGAAAGGTTTAACGGTTTTGCGACACAAGGAAAAGCAACACTCTCGTGATTGGGGTCGATCGAAGAGAGTTGAAAGTTTGGGGTTCGAAAGTCATGGTCTCGACAAAATTCCCGAAATGCTAGCTTATCTGTCGATACTTGCACTGCGATTTTTGAGTTAATCGGAAGTGCTAACATCTCGCCTACCTTTCGGGCGAGATCTACCGTAACATCATCAGTGGGGACAACGGCTTTAATCAAGCTTCGATCATTAAGTTCATTAATAATCTTTAATGACTCGGTATCGGAAGCGCCATTGATTCGCAGACCTAGGCTGGAGGACGGAAGATCCGAAGCACCCCACGAGGCCACTCTCAGAGGAATCTCGAGTCTATTTGCGGCTTTTATATAACTGCCCGTTCGGTAACTTCGATCCGGCGCAATCAGAAGGATGCTAGGTGTCAAAACTGCGACGCTTTTTCATGTGGCTGCTCCCCGTCGCCGGCTGCAAGATTTGGGGGCCAGAGTATCGATAGGAGGACAAGAATAGAACCTAGCGGAGGCGATCCCGTTCGGAATCAGTATCAATCATTCTGGCATCGGAATAACGATTACCTTCCACCGTTTTTTCGTTTATGAGGTTATCAAGCGTGTCGAACACTTCAGATGACATCGTTGCAGCTACAGCACCCCAGTTCTCATTCATGTATTCAATATGTTTAGTGCCTGGAATCGCAATCAAGGAAAGATTGTTGGATGCTTTGGGGTAAGCCAGTAGCCAAGCCAACGAAAGTTGTGCCATGGTGAGCCCTAGCGATTTCGCAATTTCGCCAAACGGCGTCAGCAGTTTTGTGTTTTTGGCGAAAACGTCCGGCTCAAAACGCGGGCGGGCGGCCGTGGCCCGAATGTCATCCGGAGATAGATGGCTAACATCGACTGCTTTACCCGTTAAAAACTGCCTGCCTAAAGGAGAGAACGCGACAAAAGCGATCTCGAGTTTCCTGCAAGCCTCAAGAATGCCAAACTCAGGCGTTCTGGACCACAACGAGAACTCCGATTGAACCGCTGCGATAGGATGAGTATTGTGAGCACGCGTCAAAGTGTCGACAGAAACTTCAGATAAACCGATCTCTCGCACTTTACCATCGGTCACCATGCGTCCAAGCTCGCCAACACTATCCTCTACCGGTACGCCTGGATCGACTCGATGAAGATAATAAAGATCGATGACTTCGGTTTTTAAACGTTTTAAGCTTTTCTCACACTGGATTCGCAATGTCTCTGGACGACCATCGACAATGCTCTTTCCATTCGCCTGGCTGAGCCCGCACTTGCTCGCGAGTACAAACTCTGATCGGCGAGAGCCTAAAGCAGTACCAACCAGCGTCTCGTTATGACCGCCACCATATAACGTTGCAGTATCAAAGAACGTGTAGCCGACATCAAGCGCCTCATTTAACAGGCGTCTGGAGACATGATCATCGCCACGCCCATAACCGCTCGACATATTCATGCAACCCAGTCCAATCGCAGAAACGGCAAGCGACCCAACCGACCGTGATGTCATCGATGTCCCTAAATGAAGATTTTTACAGAATTTGAACGAATCCGCAGCTAACGGTTACACAGACAGTCGCCCACCCAGGGGTGAGGTATCAATGTGCACCGCCACATCCGCCGCAGGCGCCACTGCCGCCGACCGCCTTAAAGACATTATTAAAGACGAACGTCGCGCTAACGCCATCATCCTGAAAATCGATCTCCGCACCCTCCAGATAAGCGAGCGCAACGGGATCAATTGCGATTGAACATCCAGAGCTATCCTGAATCAAGCGGTCTGTTTCTTCTACTGATTCGGCAAAAGTCATCCCGTAATTCATCCCGCCACAGCCACCACCGGAAACAAAAACCCGAACGGCGGATTGGCTTTGATCGGCACCTGATAAAAGTTCCGCAATTTTTTCCTTCGCCGGTGGCGTTATCGTTACGCCGCCATTTTCGCTCTGAGCAATATCCACATTCATGTCTGTTACCTTCCGAATCAGGTTAAAATATATGTAAAATTTGACCTCAACTTATCTAAATCGACAAGACCACGCCGTCTCATTAGGAATATTATCATGCGTACTGTCAAATGCACCGTGCTTAAAGAGGATGCAGAAGGTTTGTCGGCCCCGCCCTACCCTGGTGAGTTAGGGCAACGAATTTATGAATCGGTATCGGCTGAAGGCTGGACCAAATGGCTTGAACGCCAGGTTCTGATCATCAACGAGAACCAGTTAAGCAGCGCGGACCCACAGGCGGTAGAGCTTTTAAAGCAGCATATGTTGGGTTTCTTATTTGGCGAAGGTGAGTTAGGCGCGGTTCCAGACGGCTTTGCGCCACGCAAGAAATAGATCGTTATTTTTCACCCGGGTTATTTATTAATTCCCGCATCCTACGAACCGCGGGTCCCAGCCCTTCAAACACCGCCTCCGCAATAATTGCATGTCCGATATTAAGCTCCTGAATGCCTTCGATACGGGCAATAGGCTCGACGTTTTTGTAGTTCAGTCCATGGCCCGCATTCACGCGAAGTCCAGCCGCCTCACCGATCGACACGGCTATTATGATCCTTTCGAGTTGACGCTCACGCTCTGATTCATCTTTTGCATCTGCAAACGCACCGGTGTGCAATTCAATTGCAGAGACGCCAAGGCGCCTGCTCGCGTCAATCTGCTTCTCATCGGGATCAATGAAAAGAGAAACTCTTATTCCTGCCTGTTCCAGTTGACTGATAAATGGTGCAACCTTATCGTACTGCTCGTATACCTCCAGCCCGCCTTCAGTCGTAATCTCCTGACGCTTCTCGGGAACTAAACAGACATCCTCAGGTCTAAGGTCCAGAGCGATCGCTTTCATTTCATCCGTTACGGCCATCTCCAGATTCATCCGAGTTGAAATTGCTTGACGCATTCGAACCACGTCGTGATCGGCGATATGCCTACGATCCTCGCGCAGATGCAACGTGATCAAATCTGCGCCATTGGCTTCGCAAATAAGGGCAGCCGCTACCGGATCGGGATACGACGTGCCTCGCGCCTGACGTAAAGTCGCGACATGATCAATATTTACTCCTAGGTCCATAAGTTATCCTTTCAATTGAGCGCTTCCGCAGATAAGGGGAATTTTTCGTTTTGGTAAATTTGAGAAAAAATTTGACGCGTAACTAATGAGCGCCCATCAAGAAGACTTTGAAAAATCACCCGATGTAACTGTTTTAATTCGCGGAGGATCGTCGCGTCAAAGTGTAACTCTTCCCTTAAGGCAATAAGAGATGATCCGTGAACGACAACACCTCCTGCCTCGTTCCCTTGATTCACAAAAGCACCCAGGCCTGGACGATAATGGTAGCTCGAATTGGGTTTGATCGGCTGACCTGTGTCATGATCTTTATCCAGTCGCAAGCCATAGCCCACTTCGCGAAGCAACACCTTCTCGAACAGGCGAAGGGTGGATTGAGATTCGCCATCAACGCCAAGATGAACAAGACTCTTGAGATACTGATCAAACAAACGCTCATGCGGATCGTACCGCTGCAAGAACTTGATCAGTAATTCGCTCAAATAATAACCGCAAAAAAGATTGGGCCCCCGTAATCCAAAATCCGGGCCTGCCCACTCGCATTGGGTCAGGGTTTTGACTTCTCCTTTTCCGGACCATCCCAACGTGGTTAATGCAAAGGGGCGAATCATCCCGCGATATTGGGATTTTTGCTTGCGGGCTCCTTTTGCGATCGCGGTAATGCGCCCATACCCCCTCGAGAATATATCCAGCAACAAACTGGACTCCGAGAACGGCCTGCGATGAAGAATAAATCCTGGCTCTCCTTTGATCCGCATACTGGTTCTAGCCGTGAGTTTTCCTAGTCACTGTATCCCAGTCGGGTGACTGACCGGCTGTCATCTGACCACCCTTTTTTAACCTTTACCATTTGATTGAGCAAAACCGACTTACCTAAAAGCTTCTCAAGTCCGCGCCGGGCTGCGGTCCCGATGTTCTTCAATCTGGCGCCCTTAGACCCAATTAAAGCCGCTTTCTGTCCAGTTGTGTCACACCAAATACTGACGTCAATCTCAACCCGACCCGAATCAATCTCCTCGAAACGGCTAATCTCTACTCCCGTGACATACGGAATCTCATCACCCATTTGTCTAAAAATTTGTTCTCTAACGAGCTCAGCCGCCAGAAAAGATACAGGCATCGTCGTTAAAGATTCCGCGTCATAGCCCGCGCTTCCTAACGGCGCTGCTGCTCTGAGCATGTTGAGTAAATGCTTGCAGTTATAGTCAGTCTTTGCCGACACCGGAATAATCTGAGCCCAGTCATGCGCCCCCTTTACGCTCGCAATCTTCGGAAGCACTTTATCAATCGAAGCCAGCAAATCAACTTTGTTTAGTAAAAGCCATATAGGGGTTTGTGTTTTCCGAAAATGCTCAAGCACTCTTTGATCGTCGCTTGTCCAATAACGACAGTCCGTCACCATACAAAGGATATCAGCACCCGTGCCAGCGCCGCGTGCAGACTGATTTGCTCTCTTGCTCAGCAGTTGCCGTTTTGGCTTATGCATGCCAGGACTATCCACAAACACCAGCTGAACATTCGCGCTCGTATCGATCCCGGTAATCTCGCGCCATGTGGTTTGCGGACGGCGGGAGACGATAGACACTTTCTCGCCTAAGAGTCGATTCATAAGACTTGATTTACCGACGTTCGGACGCCCAACAACAGCGATCACACCAAAATATTGCGCCTCACTCATCGAGAGTCTCGGCAATGCCCAGTTTTTCAAGAACCGACAAGGCAGCATTTTGTTCCGCTATTTTTCGGCTCGAACCCAATCCCACTTCCTGTATTTCGCACCCGATCAACGAGCAGTCCACGACAAATTCTCGATTATGAGGTTGCCCGCGCGTCTCAATGACCTCATAAGTTGGTAGCGGGTCGCCCTTAGCCTGGAGATACTCTTGAAGCGTTGTTTTTGAATCTTTCCTGACCCGGTCCGCCCGAATAGTGTCAAGTTCGTTCTGAAAAATACCAAGAATGACCCGCCGTGCGATTTTAAAGTCAGAGTCAAGGAAGACCGCAGCCAGGACCGCTTCTAGCGCGTCAGCCAAGATAGAAGCCCGATCGCTTCCACCTGACTTTCCGGCTGAGGGGCCGAGCTTTAGAAATTCGCCGAGTGAAAGCCGGCGGGCGACAATAGCCAAAGTCGCTTGTCGCACCAGTTGGGCGCGTATCCGCGTGAGCTCTCCCTCGGAAGAGTCAGGAAAACGGGTAAAAATTTCTTGGCTGATCACTAGGCCAAGAATGCTATCACCCAGAAACTCCAGGCGTTCGTTATGAGTCATTCCGATACTGCGATGCCTTAATGCAGCACCCAGCAGACTAGGATCGGAGAACTCATATCCAATAGCAGATTGGAGTCTTTGAACCGGATTCATTGTTTTTATTGGATAAAGGATCCTATCCGTTTCCAGTTGACAAAATTCTCGCCAACGCTGTCCCAGCTAAACCAGATAAAAAATGCTTTGCCCACAACGAATTCTTCCGGCACAAAGCCCCAGTAGCGACTATCGTTGCTGTGATCGCGATTGTCACCCATGACAAAGTATTGCCCTTCGGGAACCGTTACCCGAATTGAGTTCGCAGACCTTAAAGTATCAATCAGGATCGCGTGCTTCTCCTCACCAAAACGCTCGAAGAACGATCTCACCCGCTCTTCAGAAGAATCCTTAGTAGGCCAGTCAATAAGATCTGAAGCTTCAATAGGGACCGGTTTTCCATTAATTATCAGTCTCTTGTTATGATAACTCACGACGTCACCGGGGAGACCCACCACACGTTTAATAAAATTAGTCTTCGGATCTCGAGGAAATCGAAAAACCATTACATCCCCTCGATCGGGGTTACCCATCGGGATCAATTTCTTCTTTAATATAGGTAAACGAACGCCATAGCTAAATTTTGAAACAAGGATAAAGTCGCCGATAAACAGACTCGGGAGCATCGAGCCCGAGGGAATTCGAAACGGTTCGACCACAAACGCTCGTAATAAAAAGACAGCCAACAGTACTGGAAAAAATGATCGGGAATACTCGACCAAAATCGGCATCCTAAGAGTAGCCTCACCACTACCCCGTTTAGAATTCACCGCTCTTTTAGGTGCGCCAAAGATTTTGTCAATGTAAATGATAACGCCTGCAACCACCAGCGCGATAAAAAGTGCGATCTCAAAATCCATTCTATTCTCCCACCTTTAACACCGACAAGAACGCTTCTTGCGGTATCGCGACTGAACCGATTTGCTTCATACGTTTTTTTCCTTCTTTTTGCTTTTCAAGCAATTTGCGTTTACGAGTAATATCGCCCCCGTAGCATTTTGCAGTCACATTTTTCCGTAATGCTTTGACGGTTTCCCTAGCGATAATTTTGGAACCGATAGCGGCCTGAATCGCAACATCAAACATCTGACGCGGTATCAACGTTCTCATTCTAGACACTAACTGGCGAGCACGATACGGTGCGTGTTCCCGATGCGCTAACGCAGATAAAGGTTCAACGCGGTCACCATTTATCATGACATCGATGCGAACCATATTTGCAGTTCGATCCTCAAGCATTTCGTAATCAAATGATGCGAAGCCGCGACTGACTGATTTTAATTTGTCATGAAAATCGAGGACCACTTCGGCCAACGGGAGGTCAAATTCAACCGCGACCTGTCGCCCGTGATAGGAAATTTCTTTCTGAACTCCCCGCTTCTCGATGCATAGCGTGATCACCGCCCCAACATATCCAGATGGACATAGGATATTCGCCGAGATAAATGGCTCGAAAATCTCGGTAACGGAGCCTGAGTCAGGCATCTGGGAGGGATTATGAATGTATTGAGTCGAACCATCCTTCGCTGTAATGCGATAAACAACGGTCGGCGCCGTTGTAATTAATTCGAGGTTGTATTCACGTTCCAACCGCTCCTGGATGATCTCCATATGAAGCATACCCAGAAAACCGCAGCGAAAACCGTAACCCAGCGCCGGTGAAACCTCCGGCTCAAACACCAACGACGCGTCGTTGAGGCTGAGCTTCCCTAGCGCGTCCCGAAAAGTCTCGAATTCGGCATTATTAATGGGATAAAGACCTGCGAAGACCGCCGGTTTGGCCATTTTAAATCCTTCGAGACTCATGTCAGCCGGGTTATTGCTGTCGGTAATTGTGTCCCCAACACGGGCCGCTTTAATATCTTTAATGCCGGCAACCACATATCCCACATCACCGGCGCTCAGAACGGAGGTCGTTGTTCGTTTTGGCGTGAACCGTCCAATCTGCTCGCACTGGTGACTTTTACCCGTAGACATCATTTGCAGTTTAGTTCGTGATGTGAGCGACCCTTGCATGACCCGTGCCAACGAAATCGTTCCCAGATAATTATCAAACCACGAGTCAATAATTAATGCTTTCAGAGACGCTTCCCTGTCACCCTCTGGCGCGGGCACGCGCTCGACAATTCTCTCTAAAATGCCATCGATGCCTGCGCCGGTTTTGGCAGACACTTCAAGCGCATCACTGCAATCAAGTCCAATCAGGTCCTCAATCTCTTCCTTCACCCGATCGGGCTCAGCTGCGGGCAAATCAATCTTGTTAAGAACCGGAATAATCTCCAGACCGAAATCTGCTGCGGTATAACAGTTGGCGACTGTTTGAGCCTCAACACCCTGAGACGCGTCAACGATTAAAAGCGCCCCTTCGCACGCTTTGAGGGAA
This sequence comes from Pseudomonadota bacterium, assembly GCA_018672825.1. Classification (GTDB taxonomy): domain Bacteria; phylum Pseudomonadota; class Gammaproteobacteria; order Arenicellales; family UBA868; genus UBA868. The sequence goes on from JABHUE010000025.1 coordinate 19,042, forward strand.
CGTGAAACTTCGTAAGAGAAATCCACATGTCCAGGCGTATCAATAAAGTTCAAACGATAGGTATTACCATCATTCCCCTGGTATTCAAGCGACACACTCTGTGCTTTAATCGTTATTCCTCTCTCGCGCTCCAAATCCATCGAATCAAGAACCTGCGCTGTCATCTCACGATCTGATAGTCCGCCACAGCGCTGTATTAGCCGATCAGACAATGTTGACTTGCCATGGTCAATATGGGCGATAATTGCGAAATTACGAATCAGGCTTTGATCGGCCTTTGCCATTTGGTTCTCGCTAGGGGAAGCTGCACAGCGCGACGCTCTGCGGCGGGTAAAAAAACTTTAATGTCTAATTTTATCTCGCAGGCCACTTGCTTGCACGTTATTTACATAAAGACTGTTATTTAATCTTATGAAAGTGCAACATAATCTTATTTCATCTTGATGACGCGTTACTCGCCAGTTGTCATTGTGGGCAGTGGGCTGGCCGGAATCAGCCTTGCGCTTCGCCTCTCCAATCTAGGAGTAAAGTCTCTGCTTCTCACCAAGTCCACACTGGCATCGGGATCCAGTCTATGGGCGCAAGGCGGGATCGCCGCGGCGATGGATCCGGGTGACAGTTTTGAGGCTCACATTCAGGACACTCATGATGCAGGCGCCGGCCTATGTAACGCTGAAGCCGTACGAACAGTCGTCGAGGGCGCACCAGACGCCATTGATTGGCTTAGCGGCGCGGGTGTTGATTTCGATTTAAAGGAAAAAAAATCCAGTACCTTCCATTTGGCTCGAGAAGGTGGTCATTCCTACCGCCGAGTGGCTCATGTCGCTGACTCAACCGGAAGAGCAGTCGTTGAAACCCTTGACCAACAGGTCCTGGCATCGAGCCATATCCAAGTCCTTGAAAACCATTTAAGCATTGACGTAATCAAGAGTTCTGACCGGCAAAACGGCCGGGAAAGGGTTATCGGACTCTACGCACTTAACAATAAAACCCAGCAGATTGTCACTATTCGCTCGGAAGTCGTCGTGCTGGCAACCGGCGGGGCGTCAAAGGCCTATCTTTATACTAGCAATCCAGATACTTCAACAGGTGACGGTATCGCGATCGCATGGCGAGCAGGTTGCTCAGTCTCAAATCTCGAATTTGTTCAGTTTCACCCGACCTGTCTCTTTCATCCTCATGCAGGTAGCTTTCTTATATCGGAAGCCGTCCGCGGTGAGGGGGGGAAACTGGTGCTCCCTGATGGCACCGGATTCATGGATCAACATGATCCCCGAGCTGAATTGGCGCCGCGAGACATCGTGGCCCGTGCCATCGATTTTGAGATGAAAAAAAGCGGGCTGGATTGCATATACCTCGACATCTCCCACAAAGAGAAGAACTACCTCACTAAACATTTTCCGGCAATATATGAGCGGTGCCTATCTTTTGGCATCGACATGGCGATCGATCCAATTCCCGTCGTTCCGGCAGCCCACTATACCTGTGGCGGCATCACAACTGATCTCAATGGGCAGACTGACTTGGCCGGTCTTTTCGCGCTGGGCGAAAATGCCTGTACAGGCCTTCACGGCGCAAACCGGCTGGCAAGCAACTCCCTTCTTGAATGCGTTGTATTCGCAGAACGCGCAGCCGGCACAATTTCCGACTATCTTGAAACGCCTCTGAGTCATCCAGCTGACCCCGAACCTTGGGATGAGAGTCAAGTCACCGATCCCGACGAACTCGTTGTGGTGGCGCATAACTGGGACGAGTTACGTCGCTCCATGTGGGATTACGTCGGCATCGTGAGAACCTCCAGAAGATTACAGCGGGCTGCCAACAGACTCAACGTTCTGACAGAAGAAATTCGGGACTTCTACAGCAACTTTAAAGTTAATCAGGACCTTCTAGAGCTGCGAAATCTGGTTCTTGTGTCAGAGCTCATCGTTAGATGTGCCGCGATGCGAAAAGAAAGTCGCGGACTTCACTACACGCTTGATCATCCCACAAGTGACAAAGCCCAGCAGCACGACACAGTCTTGAGCCCCCGCTAAGGTCGGGAGAAAATTAACGCGAAGTAGCCGCGTTTGAGTAATCTAGGATTTCTCGCACCAAATCCACCAGTATTTCTTTGTCGGGAGAGGCGCGTTGAAAAAACCAATCCAGTAAAACCGGATCAGGGAGCGACAACAATTCATCGAAGCATTTGATTCTTTTTAAATCGCCCTCAGAAATGATGACTTCTGAAAAAGGTAAAAGGAGGCCATCCAACTCCCGCACTCCCCGCCTGGCCCGCCACCGGAGACGATTGTGAGACGCGCCTGATGTCAAGACTCGTTTTTCGCAATCATTGATTTGATCTCGCCAATCGCTTTCCCGGGATTCAGCCCCTTTGGGCAAGCATTCGTACAGTTCATGATCGTATGACAGCGGTACAAGGAAAAACTATCATTGAGTGATTCGAGACGCGAACCGGTCTCTTCATCGCGACTGTCCGCAATCCAGCGATACGCCTGAAGTAGATTCGCGGGCCCAAGGTATCGATCGGAGTTCCACCAATAGCTCGGACAACTGGTAGAACAACAGGCGCATAAAATACACTCGTACGACCCATCCAACTTTTCCCGATCTTCGGGGCTCTGTAAACGCTCGGTATTCGAGACAATTTCTGGCGCTTTTAGCCAAGGTTCGATTGAGCGATGTTGCTCAAAAAAATGAGAGAGATCCGGGACAAGATCCTTAATTACTGGCATATGAGGCAAAGGATACAGCCGGACGACATCGCCAAAATCATCAAGAGGTTGCGTGCACGCCAGAGTATTTACGCCGTTGATATTCATTGCACAGGAGCCACAAATACCTTCCCGACAAGACCGCCGAAACGTTAAGCTCGAGTCAATTTCATCCTTAATTTTTATAATAGCGTCCAGGACCATAGGGCCACACGTCGCCAGATCAACATACAGTTCGTCGATTTTTGGTGGATCGTCAGAGTCAGGGCTCCACCGATAAATCTCGAATCGCCGAGGTGACTTCATCCCCAGGTCCGAATTATGGCGCGCACCCTTCTGCGGTCGGGAGTTTTTCGGTAGTCTGAATTCAGCCATCGATTTAATCTCTTATTGAATTGCCTAGTAAACTCGTGCTTTCGGGGCAATTGTTTCAACTTCTGTTGTACCTGTCTCCAGCACGACAGGTCGATAAGATAAACCCACAAGTCCGTTATTTAATCGCGCATTTGTATGGCTCATCCAGTTAACGTCATCACGATCCGGAAAGTCGTCTCTTGCGTGAGCGCCCCTACTTTCCTGACGAGCAAGTGCGCTATGGACCGTTACCTTGGCCTGCGACAAGAGATTTTCGAGCTCAAGCGCCTCAACCAGGTCGGTGTTCCAGATCATAGAACGATCTTTGATTCCAACATCGGATAGACGCTCTATCGTCGCCTCAATCTCGTCAACGCCCTCTTCCAAAACCTGTTGATTCCGAAAGACCGCACAGTTTGACTGCATAGCACGCTGCATCTTTAGCCGTATCGATGCAGTCGACACACCGCCATCGCTATACCTCATATGATCAAATCGACTGATGGCCGGCTCGAACAACGCGTTGTTTCCGCGTTTAGCCAGAGGTTTTGTTTTCGCATTTTCTACCGCCCGGCGAGCAGAAGCCCTGCCGAAGACAATAAGATCCAACAAACTATTCGATCCGAGACGGTTCGCGCCATGCACTGAAACACAGCCTGCTTCTCCAATCGCCATGAGTCCTGGCACAACCTCCGTATCGTTCCCGAATGCAGATCCGATGCACTCGCCGTGAATATTGGTTGGGATGCCGCCCATGTTGTAATGAACCGTTGGAATGACCGGGATCGGTGATTTACAAACATCCACGCCCGCAAATATTCGAGCCGTCTCCGAGATTCCCGGCAGACGTTCAGCAAGAATATCCGCACCGAGATGCTCCAAATGTAGATAGATGTGATCTTCGTCACGGCCTACCCCTCGACCTGCCCGGATCTCCATAGTCATGGAGCGACTGACGACGTCGCGGGACGCAAGATCTTTGGCGTTTGGCGCGTACCGTTCCATAAAACGCTCACCGTCCGCGTTTGTTAAAAACCCGCCTTCTCCTCGAGCACCCTCAGTGATGAGGCAACCTGAACCGTAAACGCCAGTTGGATGAAATTGGACAAATTCCATGTCCTGGAGAGGGAGTCCGGCCCGCAAGGCCATCGCGTTGCCGTCACCCGTACAAGTATGTGCAGACGTCGCTGAAAAATACGCACGACCGTAGCCACCGGTCCCTAAAATTACCTGACCTGCCCAGAACACGTGAAGCTCGCCCGTCTCAAGACACCACGCCAGCACGCCCCGACACTCTCCATCTTCCATGATCAGGTCGATCGCGAAGTACTCGATGAAGAACTCTGCGTTGTGCTTTAGAGATTGTTGATACAGTGTATGAAGGATCGCGTGACCCGTTCTATCCGCCGCCGCACAGGTCCGTTGCGCCTGACCCTGACCAAAGTTCGTTGTCATTCCGCCAAACGCGCGCTGGTAGATCTTCCCCTCATCGGTACGGGAAAACGGTACGCCATAATGCTCTAACTCAATAACTGCTGATGGCGCTTCCTTGCACATAAAGCTAATGGCCTCTTGGTCGCCAAGCCAATCCGACCCCTTGACGGTGTCGTACATGTGCCAACGCCAATCGTCTTCACCCATATTGGCAAGTGCCGCGCTCATCCCCCCCTGCGCCGCCACCGTATGGGAGCGTGTTGGAAATACCTTGGTGATGCAAGCCGTACTTA
>JABHUE010000023.1 GCA_018672825.1 Pseudomonadota bacterium
AGATCAATCGCGATATCCCTATCCTGTTTCTAGAAAAATGAAATAAACTGGCGATATGTCGGAGATCAAGTTCGCTCAACACAATCAAAGCAGCTTTTTACTGACACTTGAAAAGATTCAATTCTGTTGGTCAAAAAACGCGAGCTTTATCCTGTCTCTCGATTCACTCCTGCTAGGCGTTGGAGAGAAAGTTTTCTTAGAAGGTCCGTCCGGCAGCGGAAAGTCGACTCTCCTGAGCCTGATCTGTGGAATTATTCGACCCGATCAAGGGAGCATTTGTATCGATGGCATCGATATTGTCGAACTTGGCGCGGGTCAGGTTGATCGATTAAGGGCTGACAAGCTTGGCGTTATTTTTCAGCAGTTCAATCTACTGCCTTATGGAAGTGTCATTCAAAATGTCTTACTGCCTTTGCAATTCTCTCAACGGCGGCGGAAACAAGCCAGCGCCTCCGGAACACCAAGAGAAGAAGCTCGACGACTCTTACAGCGCCTTGGCATTTCGACCGATCTGCATGAACAGAAAGTCGCTCAGCTCAGTATCGGTCAACAACAGCGGGTAGCAGTGGGTCGGGCAATCATTGGCGATCCACAACTCATTATTGCCGATGAGCCGACCTCTGCGCTTGATCATGATAGTCGCGATCAATTCTTAACATTACTTTTCGAAGAGACCGCTCGGGTCAATGCCGGGCTGATTCTGGTCAGTCACGATCGATCGCTTGCCTCAGACTTTGATCGCCAATTGGATATTCGTGAAATTGTTCGTACTTCTTCAAGAAACACCCTATGACGACATTGATACTCGCATGGCGGTCTCTGGCAAGCCGGCGCACGACTGCGCTTCTCTCGATAATTGCTATTGCTGTCAGCATCAGTTTATTCGTCGGTGTTGAACGCATTCGGATTGGCGCAAAGTCCAGTTTTACAAGCACGATATCCGGCACAGATCTAATTGTTGGGGCTCGGGCTGGCAATGTTCAATTATTGCTGTACTCGGTTTTCCGCATCGGCAATGCGACCAGTAATATCTCTATGAACAGCCTTGAAGCTGTTAAAGCTCAATCTGATGTTGCATGGGTCGTACCCATTTCACTCGGCGATAGTCATCGTGGATACCGGGTAATGGGAACCACGAGTGACTACTTTAAATACTACCGTTACCGAAACAAACAACCCCTGAAATTTACCGAGGGACAGGATTTTTATGATCTGTTTGACGTCGTCGTGGGAGCAGAAATTGCGGAAAAACTGGGTTACGAAATGGGAACCGAAATCATTGTTTCCCACGGCATTGGGGCCATTGATGGCGCAGCGCATGACAACATGCCATTTAAGGTCTCGGGCATTTTGCAGCGAACAGGTACGCCTGTTGACCGCACAGTGCACATCAGTCTTGAAGCGCTAGAAGCGATTCACATTGGATGGGACAGTAATAATCCGATCCCAATCACCGAAGTCAGTGCAGATCTTGCAAGAACCCTAGACTTGAAACCAGATTCAGTCACCGCTGCGCTAGTAGGTACCAAGAGCCGATTTGGGATTTTCAAAACCCAGCGGTTTATAAACCAATTCAAGCAAGAGCCGCTGACCGCGGTTCTGCCTGGCGTTGCACTACAAGAACTCTGGACAATTATTGGCGTTGTTGAAACCGCGCTCAGCGCTGTTTCAGCGATGGTCGTACTTACCGCACTCCTTGGCATGGTAACAATGACTCTCAGTACGCTCAACGAGCGCCGCCAAGAGCTTGCAATACTCCGATCGGTTGGAGCGCACAAAACCACTATATTCCTACTGCTGATTTCTGAAGCCGCTCTCCTCTCAGCAAGTGGTATTCTGCTCGGCGTTGGGCTTCTCTACGCTCTGCTGTTTTTTATCCACCCGTGGATTGAACAGAGCTATGGGTTGTATTTAATGATATCAAGACCATCACTCTATGAGCTAAAGTCATTGTGTGCGATTTTTCTAACTGCCTGTGCCGTCGGCATCATCCCGGCATTTCGCGCGTATCGCCACTCCTTGGCAGATGGCATGTCAGTCCAGCGCTGAGCGGGTCGCGTGAATTCCCATTATCTGATTTAATTGAAAAGAGAGAGTAATACTCTTTCGAGGGTAGTTGGTTTGAATCACGTTAAAACTACATTTTGTCGAATCCTGACGACAATCGTGCTCGGTTTTTCGATTGAGACAACTTGGGCATGCATGGTTTGCATCCCCTTTCCGAAAGAAACTCTTGCGGATCAGATTCTTAAAGCGCAAATCGTCGTTCTCGCTCGTGAAAATCCGGAAAAAGCCTTCTCCTATCAGGTAGAAACTATCCTGAAAGGTAATATTAATCATCCTGAAATTGATCTTTTTCTGGCCAGTCGTACTCGAAGACAACTTGCAGAAAATCCTGAAGATAGTGTTGTGCTGACTTATGACATAAAAACCAAAAACTGGCAGAGCGCAGGTTACGCAACGCCGGCTTATGGATTCATCGTCCGCGAAATGCTAATACGCGAGGCCTCGTGGAATCCTCCATTTCGGAAAGAACGCCGGCCACGGTTTTTCTTGCCGTACCTTGCCGATGAAGACCCCACGATTCGTGAGCTTGCCTCACTGGAAGTTGGACAGGCTTCGTATAGTCTTATTCGGGAAGCGGATCGTTTTATTCCCCGTCAACAGGTTCACGATTTTCTTGCAGAGCCTAAATATATGGAATGGTGGGGCCTCTATATTCTTTTGCTTGGTGTTGACGCGACGCCCGCTGAGGCGGAAATCATTCGCGATGCCATCGATAATCATGCGCGATTCAATCAATCCCTGAACCTGTCCGCTTGGGCAACTGCCCTTATCGAGATCGATGGAGAAACTGGAATCGACTGGCTTGAGCAACATTATCTAATGAAGCCCAATCGTCCTAACGACCAGGTCCTTGACGTTTTAAAAGCACTGTCCGTACAAGGTGCAAAAGTCGACTCAACTTTACGTTTACGAATCGCAAAAAGCTACAACGCCCTTATTGAATCTCATCCCGCTCTGGCCGGCTGGGTGGCGCGTGACCTGACGGCATGGAGTGACTGGCGTTTTGCCGATGTGCTGCGGAAATTACGCAAGCAAAGTGTGGCGATTGATGCCTCCACTGCCTACGCAATTGACTACTACCTCAAACGTGCACAATTGGCGCAATGATTAGTGATTCATCATGCCTCGGCAGTTACATGATGAATCAATTTTGACATCAGCATATGACATCGCTCGATCCAAATGGGCTTGATAGCGGACAATCTCATCTTTCGCATTTCGAAACTTAAGACATTCCACCAGCCCATGCAGGGCCCAAACGTTATTAGGGTGTTGAGCGCAACGGGGGACTCTTCGGGACAGGCCTAAATCGTCCCGGTAGACCTGCTCTGCCTCGTCATAGTAACCCTGCTCAATCAGAAGTGCACCAAGAGCATGGCGTGGCGGATGCATCCACGGCCAAGGCTCTGAATAATGGAGCGCATCACATCGTTTGACCGCATTCCTCAAATGCTCAAAAGCAACTTCATAGTTTTGTTTGTGGTACTCAAGCTCTCCCAAAAACATCTTTTCCCCAACCCCAAGAGTTTGAAGTGCCGGGTTATTAAAAAACCGACGGTTTTGATCGATTAAATGCAATGACTCATAGAACAACGTTTTTTCTTGATCGGCTTCGATAAACTGCTTGGTGGCGGCGTAGGCTACCGTCTTTGCATAGTGATGCATGCTAGTGGAGACACAATATAGCTCAGCGTTATCCGGCATAGCGGCATTGATAATCTCCTGCCACTTACCGAAACGAATCAACACATGCATCTTCATGGAAAAGTAACCCTCCATCGTGTGCATGATGAATGGCTTGTTTTTGAGTTTAATAATGTCGGGCATAAGATTCCTGCAGATCTCTTCCGCCGCCGACAGAGCGGATTCAAACTGAGCTAGATGCATGCAGGTATACATCATCAGATGCAAGTTATGACAGCGTGATGTCGTGTAATAATTATACGGACCGGCATATTCAAGATATTTTTGGTCCGCAGTGATCGCTTTTTCGCTTGCCGCTTTGGCTCTCTGGTACTCACCACATAAAACATAGATATGGCCCGGCATATGATGAATATGGCCTGCATCACGGCCGAGTTGACCGAGTCGGTCAGCAGAATCCATCGCTTGTTCCGGTTCAGGTGACATTTCGAGCAGATGGATATGCAGATGCAAAATCGCCGGATGCTGAGTCATATCCAACTGGTCAGCTAATCTGATGGCTTCCTGACAGATCGCGATTGCCTCGATCGTATCAGCCCCCTCGGTGGGACGCCCTTTCTCGACATTCCAAAGATTCCATGGCGATCGCGTCATCATCGCTTCAACAAAAAGCGCCATCACATCAAGCTGACCAGGGAACCGAATATTCACCTGTCGCATTGCATTCGCGTAGGCGGTATCCCAGCTTTCGAATTCGCTTGGACTGACAACATGTGGCTTTTGAACCCGCTTATCGAGCGCGTCAATCAACGCGGCTTCGAGACCCGATATGTTCTCCGAAAGCGCTAGCGCTTTGTCAATATGACTGCGGCAAAACAAAGTACACTCGACTGCCTCAACCTTGCTGAAATCACGCCAGGGCATGTTATAAAACGGTCCGGCAGCATAGGCGATCCCCCAATGTAGCATTGCGCACTCAGGGTCAATCGCTGCGGCCACCTTAAAGCAAGCAAGGCCTTCCTCCTGATTGAATCCGAAACACCAGTTTAGGCCGAGATTAAAAAAGCGCTGCGCTTGGGTTGACGAGGTGCTGACCGGAAAAACATGATCACCGAGATCAAAATCTAACATCGCACCCTTAGTCATCTCTTGTCACGCGATATTGGATAGACCAAGTTAGGAAGAACATTTTGGTGGTTCGTTCGCATTAAAGGCAGTCAAGTGCATCACACGTCGACTTTCAGACGCAAGGTGCCCCGTTGCGGAATGCCAAACAGACCGATTATTCCAAATCACAAGATCGCCTTCTTTCCAGTCATGAACATAAACTTGATTCGATGATACGCCGGGCAACATTAGCGATTCAATAAGCATTCGGGATTTGGTAATTCCAAGCCTATCGCGCCGACCCTGCTGTTCTATTTCAAGAAACGCGAGGCACCGTGGTTGAGGCATTAATGCCTGACACCCCGTATCGGGACATGTCCAAACCAGAGGATAGCGTTGCGTATCTGGATCACTAAACGGCGCCCCCGGCGCCTCACGACCCATTTTGTAGAGCGTCTCGGATTTAGCATCAACAACGCGTAAGCCATTCTCTGAGTTCTTGAGTTGGTAAGTGGTCTCAAAAGGTTTCGGTAAATAATGCACAAGGGAATTCAGACATTGCTCACGCTGCTGATCATTCATTGATTTGTACGCGACCCTGCCACTTGCGAAAGCAGTCGCGCCTGGCGGACACCAAAGCGGATTGCCATCTCCAACATAATCCAACCAGTGACCTTCACCTTCAGGCGCCTCGATACATCGCATTTGAGTATAACAGCCAGGAGCATGCCCATAGAACGCGCCATCGATATGCCATTGCATGACCCCGCCGCCCAACACCTGCGAACCTGATGCTGCGCCATACGCCGCACGATCGCCACCGAGCATGACGTTAAGACCATAGTGATCGATCTGACCTTTGCCCAAAACCAAAACACCAGGCTCCGAGGGGATCTGATAAGTACCCGCCTGATTACCCTGCTCAACTTTGAATCGTTCCCACGGATTGGCACGCTGGTCACGCCATACTGAAGTGCCCTCTGGATAAACCGTACGATAAAAAGTGACTTCCTGCTGGGGTGTCAGGTGTCCCTGATCGGGCACAACAACAATCTGATCACGGTGTAACGCGTCCCGGACAGCTTCGATCGACGCTGCATCGATCGAAGCACAATCCAAGCCGGACGCCACAGCGCCAAAGGGCGCGTCTCTGAGAGGCTGCAGGTGCACAGGTCTCAAACGCTAGAATGATCTGGTGACAGTCAAACGTGCGCAAGCCAGTTTCACCGTCAATCAAATTCTCTAATTGGTCATTAATTTAGCAAGCACGGCGTTGCAACTTTCACCAAGACTCGACTGATTTGATGCCAAACACTGGACCACTTGACCTTGGCCTGCTTCCACAACGAAGTCATTGTCGCCAATCGCTGTCGCACAGTGATCAACAATCTCCTGCCCGCACGCGGTGCCAACTGCGGCAATCACACTGGCCAGTACATCAATAGCAACAGCGGCTTCGTAAACGGCTATTCCACAACCCAGCGAGATCTTGTCCTCATGGGCACCAAGACACATCATCAGACGACCCTCTCCTGGTGTTACGGTTGCACAGAAATGAGTAAGCTCATACTCACACGCAACAATCGCACGCTCCACAGGACCGGCCGCCAAGGCAGGCTTTATGAAAATACTAACGGTTAGAAAAGTAAGTGCCAAAAAAACCTTGTAAAACTGCTTCATCATTTGTTCCCTTATTTTATTGATTAACTTTTATTTCTGGCATGCTCGATACGCACTCGGTACACGCTTCCATCTTGAAACCGGTTTGAATTTCGAAATGGTTTCCCCATGATCGGTTACCTCACGGATGTCTTGCTATCCAATCCGCGTAAACGACCTGAACACTTTTACGCAAGCGCACCGCGTCTGAAATTCGCTTTACATTCGGAAACTCATCCACAGCAGGGTGACCTCTCGATGGACGAAGCCAGGTGGTCAACATGAACAAATATATGTCGACCGCGCTAAAACGTTCGCCTAAGACCCAAGTCCCCGCCCCGATCTGATCGTCAATAACTTTCCATGTCTCCCTAAGGCGACGAATACCTCGACGCTGGGCACTCGGCTCCCCATCTGGCGTATCGGCAAACCGGTCTGGATAATAATTCAACTGGAAAGCATTTTGAACCGAATTTGAAAAGTAAATCAGGGTCTGCAAATATAACTCTCTCTCAGGGGCGCTCAGCGACGGTGCTAGCTCTGTCTCAGGATAACGATCACACAAAAATATTGTGATTGCGGCGCATTCGTACATTGCCTGATCGCCCCAGACTAAAACCGGAACCCATCCATTTGGATTGTAGGCGAGATGTTCGGGTGTGCGCGGCTTATCCATATCAATGGTCGTGTCCAGTAACTCATAACTTGCGCCGACCTCTTCCAGCAAGACCCGGACTCCCATTGCCGCGCTACCCGGTGCATAAAACAGTTGATAAGGCATTTAAATTATTTCTCCTCAGACAGGTCTTCAAGACTCGTACTGTTACATTCAATAGGTCCAGCGTTCGGTATGGGGTCTTAACTCTATTTCATTACTCCACGCCGATTTAGGTTGTTTAAACGTAAGCCAATAGGATTCAGCAACCCCCTCAGGATCCGCAAGTTTTTCTGAATCATATTGTGCGCCATAAAGCTTTTCCATCACCGGCACATCAAGATTACAGTCCAATCTGAAATGCGCAATATGAATGCCATGATGAGCGTACGCTTTTGCGAGACTCTGTGAAAGTGCACGCAATCCAAACTTTCCAATCGCGTACAGGGGAAAATCAGCCGAACCACGAAAGGCGGCTGTCGCACTCGAGAAAAAAATACTCCCTGCGTTTTGATCGATCATTGAAGGAAGTACCGACTTTGCAGCGGCAAACGCCCCAATGACCTCTTCCCGATATACCTGCTCAAGCGCTTCGTAAGTCATATCCAGAGGCTCACAAGACACAAAACTACCCCGCACGTTGTAAATTAGAATCCTTATCTCGCCCAAAGTCGTTCTAATATCCGCAATCGCTGATTCAACACTGTCCGGCTGAGCCACATCTGCCGAAAAAAAACAGGCATGACCTGATCCTTCCGCTGCCGCCTGAATCGCTGCATCACAGCCATCCCTCGTCCGTGAGACCAGGCCAAGATCAAAACCGTTGCTGGCAAACTTGAGAGCTAAGGCTCGACCTAGCCCCTCCCCTGCACCGATAATTGCACACACTGGCTTTGTCATGACGTCATGTTATTTTGCATAAAAATCGACCTTTCCGGTTTGCCGCTTACTCGACACTGGTAAAAGGCAGGGGCGTCACCACCGCTTCACGAATTGATCCATCGGGGAGTGCAACCTGCACTTGCACGTCCGGGCTCCAGAAATTTTTATCAATCAATGATAGTCCTACGTTCTGTTTTAGCCCAGGTGACCATATCGCGCTAGTCACTTGACCGATCTGCACGTCATCATAAACTACGGGCCAGGGCTTACCACAGGGCGGACAGGAATCACCCTCAATCAGCAGTCCACGCATGCGCTGCAAGGGGCCGAGCGCGGCGATATCTGCAAGCGCAGATTGACCAATAAACTCAATTTCATTTCCAAAATGGCAGAACCGATCAAGATTAATCTCCAACGGATTATTCTCCCGCGTCATCTCATTGCCATAGGACAGCAAACCCCCCTCGATTCTTTCAATCAGGTTGGGGCACCCCGGCGACACTTCCAGATCATGGCCAGCATTCCACAACGTCTCCCAAAGCTCATCACCCCGTGTCCCGTCATCTAAATAAATCTCAAATCCGCCCTGCTTGCTGTAGCCGGATCGAGCAACAACCAATGTGCGATCACAGAATGGGCGCTCCTGAAATTCGAAATAACGAGCCTCACGAATTTCATCTCCAAATACACGAGCGACCAACGTCTCTGCTTTGGGACCCTGAACAGCCAGCGGCCACACGTCAGGCTCAGACACCTCGACATTGAGGTTCATGCCAAGCGCAAGCCCTTTCGCCCAAAGCAAAACATCCGAATCTGCGATTGAAAACCAGAACCAGTCCTCAGCTCGTTTGATCACAACCGGATCATTCAGTAATCCGGCTTTTTCGTCAATCAGTGGCGCATAAAAGCACTGCCCAACGCGCATTTCACGAAGATCCCGCGGTGTCATCCACTGGGCAAGTCGAGCCGCATCAGGCCCACGAAGCTCAACCTGTCGCTGGCAACCGACATCCCACAACTGCACGTGCGCTTTGAGATGCCAGTAGTCCTCTTGAACCGTTCTCTGAAACGATTTTGGAAGAAGCGTATGGTTAACAATCGAGTAACCAGTCACGCCGAGTTTTTCAACACTGTCGGTATAAGGTGTTCGCCGATTTCGGCGAGAAGTCACGAGGCCTGAAGACATTATCGGCTACCGGTCGGAACTGGACCACCAGGTGGAGTAAGTATGCGGCGACATAATAATTGGCACGTGGCAGCAGGCCTCAACTTCGGAGAGATCAAGTCTAATGACAGTCTCATGTATGGGAGATTTCAGTTCATGCAAGGCGTGTTCGGCGAAATATTCCCCACCGTGAAAAATCAACTCATAGCGAGTCTCAGAATCATCGTCATAAGTATCAACTTCAATCGTCAATCGACCAGTCGTATCGGTCCGGACCTCTGCAATTTTTCTTCTCTCACCCGTGGCCGCAAAACAGTAGGCGCTCACACGAAGGTCGATCGCATCTGATCCGCGCACGCCATCAAGCACATGGGACGAAATACTCTTCATGGACGATTCCCGCGAAGAAGGGATGGGGAAAATTCAGGTATCACAGTTTATTCAATCGATGCTTTGTCACGTCGACTCGTTACGGCCGCAACAATCGGGCTAATTACCCCTCGAGTCCTCACGTTAATACACGCCGTTTTACCGCTGGCAATCGCGCGTCGGACTGCGGGTGCGACTTCCTCAGGCTGTTCGACCAACTCACCGTATCCACCGAGCCCCTCAAACAGCGTATGAAACGGAATATCCCTGAAATCTGTAGCCACGTGTTGGCCATTTTTAAAAAGATGTTCTTGCTGCTGAGAGATGGTTGTCAGGCCCCCATTGTTGTCGATCACAACCGTGATGGGCACGTTCTCCTGAAACGCTGTCTCGATGCTGAGGCCGCCCGAGAGAAATGCCCCGTCACCGCTAATCACAACCGCATTGGCATCCGGGAATCGTAATTTAGAAGCCAATGCAAAAGATACGCCAACACCCAACATGCTAAAGGAGCCGGGATGAAGAATGCCTCCCAGGTTCTTGCCTTGCCAGCCTGCGATGTTCACGGCAATCTCAGACCAAAAGTGAGTGTTTCCGCCGTCAATCACAAGCCAATCGTTGTCGCCCATCGTGCTTTGCACATCCAGCGCAAGCTGTAATGGATGCGCGCCACGACCCGGTGTGGAATCCTCGTCTATATCGCGAAGCATTTTCTGCACCCATTTTTCACGATTTTCTCTTTGACTCGATAACCAATCCTTGGGCGCCTGCCATTGGCCAGAATGATTTAACGCTAAAAGCGCCTCCAAAAAGGCGCCGGGATCACTCAACAGCACATCGTCTGCAGCTCGATTCTGCTCAATCTCCTCTGCTGATCCATTGACGCAAATCAATCGGCATGTGGTCGGGAACAGAGGTGGATTCCCAAAGTTCATCTGGTTATCCAGTCGACCGCCCAGCAGAACAACGACGTCTGCAGATTCCAGTGCTTCTTTTGATGGCCCGTATTGATGAATATCGGCAAGGCCCATGTAAGCTGGACTTCCCTCCGGCAGTAATTTCTGGTGATACGGCACATTAAATATAGGGATGCTGAGGTCGCGACCTACGGTCTCCAATAGCGCTTCTGCACCCGCCCACCACACGCCGTGACCGCCAATCAGCATCGGTCGTTCACTGCGACTGAGAACCGTCATTACCCGCGTCAAGTCCTCGGGGCAAGGCCATGCTCTTGGGGGTGGAGTCGCAGCATGATTAAATGGCCGCTCCTCCAATTGAGCGGTCCGTTCATACGACGAAAACATGATGTCGACCGGTACACTAAGATGCACAGGACCCGGATATCCACTGAGCGCTGTCTTATAGGCTCGATCGACGAACTCACGAATACGTAACCCGTCCGTCACGCTCGCACTGTATTTGGTCAATGGTGCCGCAATGGCAACGTCATCGATCTCTTTAAAACCACCACTTCCCTGGCGCTTTAGCGTGCTTGAACCCGTCACAAAAATCACAGGACTCCGCTCACCCCATGCTTCCATCATTGCCGGAATTGCATTCGCAAATCCCTCAGGCCCGACGAGACAGACCGCCGGCTTTCGGCTGATTCGTGTATATCCATCCGCAAGGTGTCCTGCGATCTGTTCGTGAGGGCAATTGATGACGTTTATCCCCAGATCTGCAAATCCCTCCAGAGCAGGGTTACAAAAACCGCCGCTGAGGGTAAAAACCTGCTCAATTCCTTTCTCATGCAGCGCGAGCGCAAGCAGTGCGCCGCCCCGGATTTGTTGTTTATCTGTCATAGAAAAAAATAATGGTTGTCGCCGACACTGTGGTTAATCTTCAGAAGCAATACATTCATGATTAATCTGAGCCGGCTCAGTGCATCCCAACTGCGCCATCACAATACTAAACTCATCAATCAGCAATCGTAGAAACTCATTCAGTCCCCTTTCGCCCCTCCCTGCTAGAGCATAGAGTATTGGACGACCTAACATCACAAAGTCTGCTCCTGTTGCGAGCGCTCTGGCGACATCGTCCCCGTTGCGAACACCACTATCAAACACAACAGAGGTGTCATCTCCGAGTACTGTTCTTATCTTTGAAAGTCTACTGATTGCAGACGGGGCGCTCTCGAGTTGGCGACCACCATGGTTGGAAACATAAACCGCATCGACACTTGTCGCCATTGCTCTTTTTGCATCCTCACAACTCATTACGCCTTTCAAAATAAGATTTCCTTTCCAACGGGTGCGCAGTTCAGAAAGAAAGTCCCAGTCAATCCTATCTCTTCCCGATTCGCGACGGAATCCAGAATGATCTTTATTTTTCTGAATCGCGACATTCTTGGGACTCGGAATACCATTTATTAGCGTCTGCAACGACCATTTCGGATGACAGGCGAAGTCGACAAAATGATTTGGCCGCATACTGAATGGGACCGCAAAGCCATTTCGATAATCACGAGGTCGTGCCGGCAGTGCGGGAACATCTGCAGTCAAAATCAAGGTTTGATATCCCGAATTCTGAGCACGCTCGACCAGGGCATAGGTCTCGTCATCGGACTGTCCCGCGTACAATTGAAACCAAGCATTACCCTCTGCTTCTTCAATAATCTGCTCCATCGGGCTTGAAGCCATTGTCGATACGCCCAAAGGGAATCCATAGGTTTTTGCAGCCTTGGCTAGTGCGCGATCCGCCCCCGGCCAGAAAAGATCACACATTCCCATCGGTGCCACACCAAAAGGAAGATGCCACCGACGCCCTAGAAAGCTTGTTTTCAGGGAGCGTTCTGCCACATTAACCAATACGCGACTTTGCAGCTTAATGGCCTGCAGCGCTGACATATTCTCTTGACTCGATGTCTCTCGTCCTGCCGCACCATCAAGCGCATCGTAGACAAGGCGCGGCATACTGCGCACGGCTTGACGCCGTCTATCTTCCGCGCAGAAAAGCTTTTTACCCAACAAATTAGATCCACCAGAGTCAACAATATATGCGCAAGGCTACCAGTATTTTCTGCTGACGCCTATCACAACCTGGGAGTGGATAGCTCGTCCAACCCATCGCCACCAAAAAATCCAAGATAGCGCTCTCGAAATCTCGGTAGCACTTCTGGATTTACAGGGCGGGGGGCGAGTTGACCTGAGAAAATTGTAATCAGTTGCGTCGCGGCACACTCCGCCATATTTTCAAGGCTATGCGACGTGCATCCTGCAATATGAGGCGTCGCAACAACATTCAACCCCTCGAGTAGACGATGTGAAGCGGGCGGCGGCTCAACATCCCATACATCCAACCCCGCGCCAGCGAGATGGCCGGTGTCAAGGGCATCAGCCAGTGCTTCTTCGCTATGAATTGAGCCTCGCGCAGCATTGATAAAAACTGCGCCTTCTTTCATCTGGCTAAACGCATCGGCATCAAACAGATTACGTGTGAGATCCGTGAGCGGCGTATGGACTGAAATCACGTCCGAATGCCTAAGCAACTTCTCAAACGAGACCGATTTTGCGCCGCGCCGCGCAATCTCCTCTTCATTCACATTCGGATCCGTTGCGAAGACCTCGCAATCAAACCCGTTTTTGCAAATCTGAGCCAGACGGGTGCCAATATTTCCGATTCCAACAATGCCAATCTTTTTTTCCGCAAGATCCGTTCCCATAAAGTCCCATCGAGAACCTGACCACCCTTTTCGCAGTGCAAGATCTGATTTTCCAATATAGCGATACAACGATATGATCATGCTCAGCGCGTGCTCTGCAACAGACTGAGCGTTTGCCCCTGCTTGGTTAACCACCAAAACCCCTGCTGCTGTACAAGCCTCCAGATCAAATACGTCGACACCCGACCCGCTGGCTGATGCCACTAATAGATTAGGTGCGCGAGACAGAAATTCCGTGGACACCCGCAAAGAAGCCGGAACCTCATCTCTGGCACCCACACACTGATAAGCATGAGCGCGCGAGACAATATCAAAGCTTTTCTCAAGTGACGCATCACTATCGACCCTGACGACCTCATGCTCACCATGAGCGGAAAGAATTTCAAGCGCGTTTGGTGCGGAAAATTTATTTAAATACGCAATGCAAGCCATTTGGCATTACCCAAATTTTTTAGAATTTGTAAGTATGGTTAAATTGAGCAACAGATACTAGTTTAAAAATATGCTTTTTATTAACTAATGCCCCGTTAATGGGCGACCGGTTCTTTATCCAGAAAATAAAGAAAGATGGTCATTGGCCTGCGGCTGAATATTTTATGAAAGAAGATCTCGCTCTGTTCCTCAGGCCAGGGCAAATGGTTCAAAGCACGGATGATGCGGTGGTAGGCTTTACTCGACGTGCGATTGGTATCGAGACGCAAGCAAGGGAACAGGTGATCCGCCTCTACTACGCGGTTCGCGATCAAATCCGATACGATCCCTACGACATTGAAATCTCAATTGAAGGCTTAAGTGCCCGGCGTAACCTTGAAACGGGAATCGGATGGTGCATATCAAAAGCGGTGCTGCTCGCCGCCTGCTGTCGATCTATTGGGGTGCCCGCACGATTGGGTTATTCTGATGTCCAAAACCATCTTTCGACTCAAAAACTAAGAGAAAAAATGGGGACAGACGTCTTTTACTGGCATGGATATACCTCTATCCACCTCAATGGAAAATGGTTAAAAGCAACGCCTGCTTTTAACCTCGAACTCTGCCATAAGTTCCAAATTCGGCCGCTCGATTTCGATGGAGAGAAGGATTCGATCTATCATCCGCTTGATCTCGAAGGGCGTCGTCATATGGAATATCTGAGAAACAGGGGTGAATATCATGAGCCTCCTGTTGATCAGATACTAAGCACCTACCAGAAAGAATATCCCGCCTGGCAGATCACAGCAGATGGTGTCTCAGGCGACTTTAACACCGACGTCGACATCGAAACCTTAAATTCGTATCGCTAATTAGGGGGTGGAGCTGCATAGGCGCCATGTCGCTCCCGAAATTTTTGCCAGGCGTTATTAGCCGCATCCCCTGCGCGGTGAATCAGATCCTCCTGGTCTGCCGTTTGCACGATCCCCTCGCTCACGACCAGATTTCCATCCACAAAGACCGTTTTTACATCTTTTGCGTGACCGTGATACACCAAAGTCGTTACCGGATCATTCACCGGTGTGAGTCCAAGTGTCGCCATGTCAATCATCTGGAGATCTGCTTTTTTCCCTTTTTCAATTGACCCAATTTCATCGTCAAGGCCAAGTACTCGCGCCGCATCGATTGTTCCGAAAGCGAGCGCATCGTACGCTGAGAAAACCTCTGGATCGTGCGCATGAATGCGCGCACTTGCAAGACACGATCTCAAGACCTCGAAATAGTCAGAAAAATAATTGTCAATTCCAAGCCCTATCTGAATCCCTTTCTCGCGCATCCTGTGTACAGGCGCCACCTCGCCTCGAAACTGGTTCATATGAGGACAATGCGCAAGTCGTGTCCCGGTTTCCGCCAGAATATCAATCTCAGTTTCATCAACCTCAAAACAATGAACCGCCACAACGTCAGAACCAAGCACCCCATGATCTCGGGCAAACTCAAATTGCTTGGCTTTATGTACCCGTCTGACAAGATCGCGTTCTCCGAATCCCAAATGAATTGAGATACATAAGCGAAGCTCATCTGCAAATGCCCTCAAACTATCGAGCAACTCCGGAGAGGAAGTCGATAACCCTGTTGCGGCCAGAATTGCCTGAATCCGATGATCGCTTTTCCCATGCCAACGTTGTGCCAACCCCACCGCTTTTTCGAGCTGTAAGTCACGCTCCGAAGGGTCAAAGACAGTCTCTCCACGGGCAAGCGCGTCCAAATTCACATCATTTACCATCACGCCGATCAGCGCCCGAATACCACTCTTTTCAATAAACGGTGCAAATAGCTCAGCATCCTCTTCCATCTCGAGAACAGTCGTCACACCGCCACGAAGAAGCTCCACAACTGCAAGGGAACCTATGACCTGGCGCTCTTCATTACTAATGACGCCACTCATGGGCAGATAGAGGCGATGCGTGGGTGCATGACCCACATCCTCAGCTCGACCGCGAAAGACGGCATAGCCCAAGTGATTATGCGCGCTGACAAATCCTGGCAGTACCACCTGACCGTGACCGTTAATGACTTCAGCCTCGTCCCCGTACTGGGCAGAAAGTGTTGAGGAATCCCCAACCGCCTCAATCCTGTCTTTTTTGATAAAGACCGCTCCATCTTCAATCACCTCACGATGATTATTCAGCGTAACGACTGTGACGTTTTTTATTAAAAATGACATTCTCTGTTGAACCTTTCCTGGTAATTCACGAAACCGCCTACATCCCCGGACCTTTCATCACCACAACAGGTTCAATTTCTGGTGTGTCGTCAGGTAAGAAAAAATCACTCCATAACGTCTGTTCAGGATCAACCCGATACTGTGCAAAATTCGTCTCGCCTTCTTCCGCCAAAAAAACATCATCGATGCAAAATTGTCCGGTGAATTCGCGCGCATTTTTTGAAAAAATTGCGGCTGCTGCGTCCGCCATTATTTCTGGTTTCCGACAATGTGGAAATGCAAGGTCGCCAGCAACCACATTACTAATTGCAGCGGTTGCAATAACCGAGTGCGGCCATAGCGCATTAACTGCGACTCCTTTACTTTTAAATTCCGCCGCCATCCCAAGCACACACTGACTCATACCAAATTTTGAAATGGTATACGCTACTGATGGGGAGAACCACTTTGCCTGCATATCAAGCGGTGGAGAAATATTTAGAATATGGGGATTATCACTCTGAACCAGATGCGGTAAACATTCTTTGGACAACATAAATGTGGCTCGAACATTAACCGCAAACATCAAATCGAACCGCTTCATTTCAGTTTTCGCTGTTCTTGTCAGTGATATCGCGCTTGCATTGTTGATACAGATGTCAACGCCACCAAATTTGTCCGCAGTTTGGGCGACTGCCGCCTTCACTTGGGCCTCGTCTCTCACATCCGTAAGGATGGGTAGTGCCTCTCCACCGGCTGCCTCAATTTCTTCCGCTGCAGTGTAAATAGTGCCCGGAAGCTTCGGATGTGGCTCTGCTGTTTTGGCCAGGATCGCCACTTTTGCACCTTCAGAAGCTAGACGCTTTGCAATCGCTAATCCAATCCCTCGACTCCCTCCTGAAATAATCACACGTTTGTTCGATGGTAATGTCATTTTTTCTCCCTAGAAAAATTTTATTATTTTTGGATGTCAGATCAAAGCGCCTGGCTTCCCTGACCGTATGTGAGTCAGTAACTACCTCACGTCCCACTCTTTGAGTACTTCCTCGGTATGAGCACCTGGCGCGGGTGGCGCCCGTGTTATGTCACCGGGCGTTCGACTAAAACGGGGGCTCGGCGCAGGCTGAGTAACACCAAACGCATTCACAAAAACATTTCGGGCGCGATTGTGCGGATGCTCAGGTGCCTCACTCAACGTCAGAACCGGCGCAAAACAAATGTCAGTCCCTTCCATGAGCGAGCGCCAATGCGCGCGGGACTCCGACAAGAAAATCTTTTTGAATCGAGTTTTCATGACGCCCCAATTGGGTCGCTGCTGATCGTAGGCTTCAGGCACATTCTCTAGCCCAAGTGTTTTTAGCAAAAGAGCGTAAAACTGAGGCTCAATCGCCCCAATTGAGATCCATTTCCCATCCGCACATTCAAATGCGCCATAAAAATGAGCGCCACCATCGAGGAGGTTATCGCCACGATTCTCTGTCCACTTCCCGGCATGATGAAGCCCATACATCATTGTCATCAGGTGCGAAGCGCCATCTATCATTGCCGAATCAACAACTTGTCCCTGACCGGACTGGCGGGCTTCAATGAGTGCACACACAATTCCAAAGGCAAGGTAAAGCGCGCCACCGCCAAAGTCCCCTACTAAATTAAGCGGTGGCGATATCTGCTCGCCTGTTCCCATGGAGTGGAGGACGCCCGCAAGCGCAATATAGTTGATGTCATGGCCGGCAGAATTTGCCAAAGGACCCTCTTGGCCCCAACCTGTCATCCTCCCATAAACCAGCTTTGAATTCTTTTCAAAACAGCGATCCGGTGCTAGCCCTAAACGCTCCATCACGCCAGGCCTAAATCCTTCAATGAGGGCGTCAGCTTTAGATATCAATTCAAGACATATTCGAACACCTTCCTCTGTCTTGAGATCTAGCGCAACCGAGCGACGGCCACGATTCAAAAGATCAATCTCTAAATCAAGAGGGTTGGAGCCATTGACGCGGTCGATACGGATGACATCAGCGCCCATGTCGGATAGCAGCATAGCGCAAAAAGGTGCTGGCCCTAGACCTGCCATCTCGACAACGCGAAATCCTTTAAGGGGTCCCGTCATGATTTTCTTAAAGTTTCCTCAGTTGGTGTCCGCATGACTTGATCTAACACCCGCCGCACGCTGATAAAGTACGGCCAGATATTAAAAATCGACTTTACAGGTATTGATGGCATTATGAGGGTTGAATTACCCCATCCGGGACGCCACTCAAAAAATCGATCCCTGCTGGAGATTAAGCAAATTGTCGATGCCCCCACAGCGCTTGCAAGATGAGCTGTTCCTGAGTCATTACAAACAACCGCAGATGCCTTCGAGAGCAACGTTGCTAATGCTGAAACGCGAGCGGTATCGGCAACTGAAAATCGACCGGCAAGCCGTCGTTTCCATGATGCTGTTTCCGATGGAGCAACCGTGAAAACACAGAAGTACCCTTTCTGATGCAAATGATCCGCCAGCGCAATAAATCGATCCGGCAACCAGTTCTTTTTCAGTTTTCCACTGGTCGGCGAGATCACAATTAATTTTTTAGCGAGACCCTCATTTTTTTGGATTTCAGACGGTAATTTGATGCCATTGACAGAATCTGCATTCAAAAGATTCATTTCCCTGCGACAAAATTGAACGGTGTGACTCACCATGCTTGCGCTCAAATCTTGATGATTTCTCACCAATCCATGATGAGGCACCAACGGTTGAAGCGTTCGCTGAAATTCGGCTGGCAATGTTTGTGGATCGAATTGACCATCAAGTGAAGTCTCGTAATGTGCCAGACTAAAAAATGCGCTATGCCTCGCTAAATTTGGCCTTAAATCGACTCCGCCCTGCTGAAGATTTGGCGCCTGGGAATCAATAATCGATAGATCGTATTTCCGCGTAATCTTTTCGTAGTCATCATGATCAATATTCGGCCCGGTTTTAAAACCTGGGAGCCATTGATCCAGCTGATGCGGAAACTCACCACGCACCGTCACGTCAAACCCCTCTCTCACAAGATTATTCGCGATCACCAATGAAATTAAACTGTCGCCAAGTTTGCCTGGCGGAACAAACAAGAGCCGTGCATTTTTACCCGGCGTATTGACCAGATTAACTTCTTTACCTCTCATACCGTCAATTGTCCTTTACCCTGTGACCTTGGCACTCACAAAATAATAATAGCCTGTTCTCTCAGGATAGCGGCATCCCCGCTTAATCAAATCGAATATAACGTTGCCCATTCAGCTTTGTCACAATCTTACTCTAGATGCAATCGCCCATGCGTCAGAAGCTCTGATAAGCAAACGATCAAAACATTGGAATCTTCGCAACCCATTATCACGAACGAATTAACCTCACCGAGATGGGTTAATGGCGCGTATTTTGACGACAAACGGGAAGCTTCAAATTCCAAAGTCTGGACAACCGGTTAAAGCTCCAAAGAGGACAATTAATTTTTCAATCAGAACAGCTTCAAAGGTCGAGAATGAGGGTTTCGCCCGCTTTTGCTCGTGAGATGCAGATCATGATTTCCTGGTTATCCGACTTCTCAAGATCGGTGAGCACAAGATCCCGGTGTTCAGGAACGCCGCCAAGAATATTGACTCGACAACATCCGCACAAACCATCTTCACACGATGACTCGATCTCAACGCCTGCCTTTCGAATTGCCTGAAGAATCGTTTCATCCTCGCCGACCGTTAATGTGAGATTCTGACGAGATAAGACAATCTCAAAGGCGTCATTCTTCTTCGCAACTGCCTCAAGGGCCGGTACAAACTGTTCCCAATGTGTCGCACCTTCTGTCCAATGAGCTGAAGACTCCCGAACAGCGGAAACAAGACCGGGAGGTCCACAAACATAGACGTGCGCATTTCCCTCTTGTTGCGACAGCAAGGAAGTTAATGGAATGCCTTGCGTCGGATCTCCGTTATCAAAATGAATCGTATGGCGATCATCAAATATAGATTTAATTTCGTCCAGAAACGGCGCATGCGCCTCATCCGGCGCGCAAAAATACAGATGAAAAGAAGCGCCTCGTTGACGCATTTCATGACCCATCGCCATCATCGGCGTGATACCGATGCCCCCAGCGATTAATAGATGATGAGAAGCTGACCAATCAACCGGAAAATTATTGGCGGGACTGCTCGCCTCAACCGAGTCACCAACAGACAATTGATCAATCAACCAATCCGATCCCCCTCGACTTGGTTTTTCCCGGCGAACACCCAGTACATACTTTTTGCGATCACGAGAGTCGCCCGCTAACGAATAACTGCGGCGTAAGCCCTGACCTGTGAATAAGTCGATGTGAGCGCCAGGCTCGAAGAGCGGCAGATCTGCTCCATCCGCACTCGTCAATTCATATCGACAGATATCATGGGCAAATTCCTCAACCGCACTTACTTTTAGACGATGGCGCTCGCTTTTTTTAGGCGGGAGGGTTCGCTGTTTAGAATCGATAAGCAGTCGATCCACTAGTACACCCTTTGCAATATGGGATTCCAGAATTTCATCAATATCATTCTCGTCATCATAGTGATACCAAATTCCCTCAGGGTAAATAACCATCACTGGCCCTAACTCACATCGATCTAAACAACCACTTTTATTGATTCTTAATCGGATATTTGATTTCAGATCTTTAGCTCGTGCTTTCATGTATTCTTGAAGCGCTATCGAGCCACGAAGACTGCAAGAGCCCCGCGGATGTCCTGCCGCTCGCTCATTGATACAGCAGAAAACGTGAACATCGAAATAAAGATTCTTGGGTGAATTGATATCTTTCATTAATCTTTTACGGTAGGTTTAACGTGGGCCTGTCGCTGGTTGCTGCTGGGTAATACAGTGAATACCCCCGCCGCCAGGCGCAATATGATCGATTCTTAATGAGACCACTTCACGCTCGGGAAAAATACGCTGATAAACGGCTTTCGCACGATCATCCCCTGAAAGACCATACGACGGCATAATGATAGCACCGTTGGCCATATAACTATTGATATATGACGTGCAAAAGCGTTCTCCACCATCACATTGCCACGCGTCTTCTATAAAAATTAAATCCAACGGACGCCCCTTTGCGTCAGTCTGACCTTCGAGTGCTTTTCGATTCTCCATTAAGATTTCATAGCGCGGATGATCACGATCGAATGCGGCCTCGACCAATACACGTCCCGGTCCTACAAAAGCGGCTAATCCATCTACATGACCATTGGTTTCATCCTCCAGCGGGTCGCCGGGAATCCAAATGATCTTAGTCACGCCCAGCATACGAGAAAGCTCCCTCTCGACCTCGCTTTTGCTCCAGCCAGGATTCCGGTTTGGATTCAAAAAACAGGTCTCAGTGGTAATCAGCGTCCCCTGCCCGTCAACTGTAATGCCGCCTCCTTCTGCGACCATCTCGGATTGAAATGAGCGCAGCCCGAGATGGGAAAGCAATCGTGATCCTGCCTGCGCGTCATCAGCAAAAGGTTCATAGTTGCCACCCCAAGCGTTGAATCCAAAACATGTCGCGGCTACATCACCCTGATCATTGATCAAAAAATTGGGTCCGTTATCACGAAACCAACCATCATCGATCGGGATCTCCACGCATTCAATTTTGTGACCGAGTGCAGCCTCGGCAATAGCTCGATCGCGTGGATGAACCGCCATCGATACTGGCTCGAATCTTGAAATCGCCTGCGCCACCTCGACATAATTTTGGCAAATTGCCTCACTCACAAAACCTTCTCGACACGGCCACGCCATCCAACAACGGTCATGAAGAGTCCATTCAGCGGGCATAAAAAAGCCCGACTCGGCTGGATTGCTTAATGGGTATTTCATTATTCGCTTTTTGTTTGGGTGCCGACACCACTACCTTTGATTCGATACTCTTCCCTTGGCGGGCTAAATACATCAAGTATTGTGGCACCTTCGCTGCCCGCCCTGAAAGCATGGAAAACATTTGAAGGGGTCCGCCAAAAATCTCCGGCTGAAACATCGATGCTGTCATTACCCTGTATGCGCACCCCATCGCCATTCAAAAGGACGCCCCATTGCTCCTGCTCATGTGAATGAATCTCACTTTCAGCGCCAGGGTTTAATCGAACAACAGAAAGCATTGCATGATCCCCTGCAAATATTCGGGTGGTCACCCCTGGGCCTAGCTCACGCATTATTCCCTGTGACAGGTTGTCCAGATTAAAAAAGTTTTCTGCCATATCAATCATCCAAATTAGTTGAATCCAAAATCTTTACATCCCCGCTTAAAAAGACGGCCTTATTCGTTCGTTAGTCACGAATCCTTACCACTCGGATTCCCGGACGATGACGACACTGTGAATTTTATCGTGTCAACCGACCCAGAATCTAAACCGTTTTCGCGGAAAATTGGTATGCTTAAGATCTAAAATCTTATCAAACAAGCTCGCTTCGACAAATTAACACCTCCGCGATAATTAAAATCAAAATCTATGAAAGCACAGGATAAACGCCAAAAACGCCGTACTGCTGCCGATCGCCAGGCAAAAGCTCAGGCGCGTCTACTCGGGGGGAAAAGCCCTGCCATCCAACCTGGAATGCAGGGGGGGCAATACCAACCGCTCACGGACAACGATCTCAAAAAAATTCATGAAGCGGCTCTTACTATTTTAGAACATACCGGCATTGGCAATCCCCTCACGGAACTGCTGGATATTGTTCTACCTCTGGGTGCCGAACTCAATCGCCACGGTCGGCTATGCTTCCCCAGAAGTCTTGTTGAAGACATCATCTCGGGAGCCGCTCGCGAATACACCGTTTTTGCACGAGGCTCTCGGGCTGGTAAAGACGATATTCACTGCGACGGCAACCGAGTCTACTTCTCAAATTCAGGGAGCGCGGTCACCACCCTAGACAGCAGCAATCTGAAATATCGCCCTTCGACGATGCTCGATATGTACGATTTTACCCGCCTGGTCGACCAACTCGACAACATTCACATGTCGGGAGATACCGTAATCGGGACTGATGTCCCAGATGATTTCGAACACGATATGACCATGGTCTATGCTTTGATGGCAGGCACAGAGAAGCCTTTGTGTTTATCTTTTCGAAAACGAGAAAACATTCCTCCCGCATTAAAAATTTTCGATCTGGCATCCGGTGGCGACGGTACATTCATGAAAAAGCCTTCGGTTATTTTTGGCGGCTGTCCGATTGTTTCGCCTCTCCGGTTCGGCAGAGAGAATCTTGAAGTCATGATGGATGCGACCCGACTTGGCCTCGTGAGTGATATTGCAGTCGCACCCCAATCTGGTGCAACAGCGCCCGCAACACTTGCCGGAATCCTGGCCCAGGTCGTTGCCGAAACCCTCTCCTGCCTGATGATCGTTAACTTAATTCGACCCGGCTGCCCTGTCACTTTCGCCACCTGGCCGTTCGTAACAGATCTTAGAACAGGCTCTTTCACCGGCGGCAGCGGAGAACAGGCGCTTCTTGCGGCGGCGGCGATTCAAGTGGGCAATTACTATGGACTCCCTAATAGTGTCGGGGCGGGCATGACCGACTCTAAAATTCCGGACGCCCAGTATGGCTATGAAAAAGGCTTAACCATCGCGCTAGCGGCTTTATCCGGAGCAAATCGGGTTTGCGAAGTGGGCGGCATGATGGGAAGCCTGATGGGCTGTAGTTTTGAATCAATGGTCATCGATAACGAAGCGGTAGGAATGATTCAACGAACCATTCGCGGAATTGAAATATCTGACGATACGCTCGCCGTAGACACTATCCATCAGTGCGCCATTGATCCCGGTCACTTTTTGGGTAGCGAACAAACCTTAAGCGTCATGGAAAGTGAGTACGTCTACCCCAAAATCATGGATCGCGGGCCGGCGGACCAGTGGGAAGCTGAAGGCGCTTTAGACCTGTTCGAACGCAGCAAAAAAGTAAGTCGCGAAATACTGTCGACCCACTATCCCAATTACTTCAGCCCTCTGGCAGATCAATTAATCCGAAGCAAATTTCCGATACGCCTCACACCCGAAGATATGCACCCCGAGTGCAATCGCTGGCGCACCTGACAAACCTGACCGGTCAATAGATAAAACACCGCCGCTACGTGATTCGATAGTGGCATTAAAAAAGCTGTCATTTGCGACGGCAAATTGGGTAGATAAATCCATTAACTAACCTGCATGCTAATCGGCATGGTCTTAGATCGAACTATCCAGTGCAACAGCCCAGATCACGATTAAAACTGTGCATAAACTTAAACCCCTCATCAGCCAGCGTTCAGCCGGCTTGCCCGCAAGAAGACGAACGACAAGCGCTCCGCCTGCGCACCACAAACTGTGAAACACAATCTGCACGCCCAGGAATGTACCGCTGATGATCAGTGTCTGCTCTAGTAGTGACTGAGACGGCACGGGAAAGTGGCCGTAGGCAAACACCAGCATCGCCCATGCCTTCGGGTTGAGCGGATGCACCGCAAGACCTTTCCAAAAGGATTCAGCCTGCTTTAGCTCGCGCTTCGTTAGTAAAAATCCAGACATACGAAGGGCTAACCAAGCTAAATACGCGACACTCACCATCTTTAACGCAAAAAGGACTTCTGAATAAGTCGATAGAATTTCCCAAAGACCTAAACCTAAAAGCGCGTTAATTAACAGCTTGCCCAGTGCAACGCCGGACACAAAAGGCACGCTTCGCCAAAAACCAAAATTTGCACCCGATGTCATCAGAAGCATATTGGCGGGCCCCGGAGTGCCGACCATCACAATAGCAAAAAGCAATAAAGGTAGAAAATCCACTAGACGTTAACTCCAGAATTTCGGGTAACTCAGCAAGCTCAGAACACAGAAGAATATCTTTTTTTGCATAATTTTTTCTGATAGAGATGATGATAGAATCCTGATCCCTACTTTTTCGCATCTTGTAGCTATTTTTTAGGCAATATTGGTATTTACCTGTGAACGAACGCATCAACCTACACGGACTTCAAGTGGATAAAGGGCTTCACGCTCTTATCAATGACGAGGCAATTCCCGCGACTGGAATCGACGCTGAAAAATTTTGGGAAGGATTCGCCAAAATTATCGAGGATCTTTCGCCCAAGAACGAGGGCCTGCTTGAGCGCCGAAAATTACTCGAGAAATCAATCAACAAGTGGCACATCGAGCGAAAGGGTAGTCCTCATGATTCGAATGCGTATCGTGAATTTCTCTTGGAAATCGGCTATCTCGCGCCTGAAGGTGCAGATTTCAAAGCGACCACAGAAAATGTTGATGACGAAATTACCTCTATTCCAGGACCCCAACTTGTCGTTCCTGTAAATAATGCCCGATATGCGATTAACGCTGCAAACGCCCGATGGGGATCCCTCTACGACGCGCTCTATGGTACCGACGTCATTGCGGAAAAGACTGCTGTATCGGTAGACGGTTATGATCCATCCCGAGGCGCAAAAGTCGTTGCGTATGCAAATGATTTCCTGGATCAATTCGTCCCTCTTGACAGCATCTCCCACAGCAGTGTGACGGCTTACTCAATCCAAAACGGCTCATTGATCGCGCACACTGACAACAATCAAGATCATCAGCTGAGCACCCCAAGCCAGTTACGTGGATTTCAGGGACAACCGGAATCCCCTTCCGTTGTTTTACTTAAAAATAATCACCTTCATATCGAGATCGTTATTGATCGAGCAAATCAAATCGGCGCATCGAGCCGTTCAGGGGTTTGCGATATTGTGCTTGAATCCGCTATTACCGTTATTCAAGACTGTGAAGACTCAGTCGCGGCTGTTGATGGCCCAGACAAGACTGAAGTTTATCGAAACTGGCTAGGCCTCATGAAAGGCACGCTTGCCACAACGATCAAAAAAGGAGCCGTCAGCTTTCAACGCCGATTAAACGCCGACCGATACTACTTTGCACCAGACGGCACCTCATTTTCATTGCCCGGCCGAGCGTTAATGCTGGTCAGAAACGTAGGGCACTTAATGACAAACCCAGCAATTCTTGACGACAACGGCAAAGAGGTATTTGAGGGAATTATTGACTCTGTTGTCACTGCCTTAATTGCGCTGCACGATCTCAATGACTCTGCCAATCGGAACTCAAGGACGGGCGCCATGTATATTGTAAAGCCAAAAATGCACGGTCCTGAGGAAGTCCAATTTACGGTCGAATTGTTTGAGCGGACCGAGGCACTACTGAATATGACGCCCGGAACCATGAAAGTCGGCATCATGGATGAGGAGCGACGAACCAGCATCAATCTCAAGGAATGTATTCGTGCCGCTGCGGACCGGGTCATCTTTATCAACACGGGATTTTTAGACCGAACCGGAGATGAAATTCATACGTCAATGGAAGCAGGGCCGATGATTCGAAAATCAGAAATGAAAGCGCAGCCATGGATTACTGCGTATGAAGACTGGAATGTGGATATTGGACTACGCTGCGGCTTGCCGGGACATGCCCAAATTGGTAAAGGCATGTGGGCAATGCCAGACGAGATGGCCGCGATGATGAAGGCAAAAGGTGATCATCCCAAAGCGGGTGCGAATACCGCGTGGGTTCCCTCGCCAACTGCTGCCACCCTCCATGCAATTCACTATCACGAGACCGACGTTCTCGCTCATCAAAAGACAATTGCAAATCGAGCGCCAGCAATGCTCGACGATATCCTTAAGATTCCCGTCAGCGAATCCCCTGACTGGTCGACCCAGGACATTCTTGAAGAGGTCGACAATAATTGTCAGGGCATTCTTGGATACGTTGTTCGATGGATCGATCAAGGCGTTGGCTGCTCAAAGGTGCCCGACATTCATGACACCGGTCTCATGGAGGATCGAGCAACCCTTAGAATATCGAGTCAGCACATTGCCAATTGGTTACATCATGACATTGTCGACAAGGACTTGGTGATGGATTCGCTACATCGAATGGCCGAAGTGGTTGATCGTCAAAACGCGAACGACCCCGTTTATAAACCTATGACGCCAAGTTGCGATGGTGTTGCGTTTAATGCAGCTTGCGATTTAATTTTCAACGGACGGGATGTGTGTAATGGCTACACTGAGCCACCGCTTCACCTTCGACGCATCGAGCAGAAATCTTCTGGCTAGACACGACTCCATCCACAGAAAACGCTGAGACAGGCGAATCAAGAAAACAGCGTAACGTCTTTTGTTTAACGTTATCCCTAGGCAAATCTGTCGTAACGAATATCACTGACGGGCAGACCCGAACTCAGCAGTGATGCGATACAACTGTTTAGCATTTGAGGCGGACCGCCTATAAAAGCTAACCGGCCGCTCATGAACTCGTCGCCACCCACCGTTTGAGCGACATCATGAACAAAGCCCTGATGTGCCGGCAAATCATGAATTATGTCGGGCAGTTCATGTCCGTCAATCTGATCCGACAGCGCAATGTGAATACTGATGTTATCTGGCGCAGTGGCCCGCAAAGACGCGAGTTCCGACAAGAAGAATAAATCTTCAATGCGTCGAGCCCCAAAGACCATGAAAAGCTTGTGGCGTTTGAAGTGATTAACCGCTTCGGCCTGTTTAAGCACCGACATAATGCCCGCGATTCCAGAACCGCCCACCAAACACACCAAATCTCTCGCCTCAGACGGGCTGAACGTCGCAAAACCCATCGGCCCAAACGCTTCGACGTTCATATCTTCCGAAGGCTCCGAAAAAATGTGGCTTGAAAAAATGCCACCCGGCACTTTTTTCATTACAAAATCAAGAGCGTCTGTTGAAGACTCATAATTTGTCATTGAATACGCCCGGAACCCCTGCATATCGGGTGAGCGCAGCAAAAAGTACTGACCGGCAATAGGTGAAACCGTTTCAGGGAGTTGCACTCGAAAAGTCGCAACATCAGAAGTCTCATTGCAAATATCAATCAGCTTCGCTTTGAACCGTTTCGGTCTAAGTGATGAAAGGCTAGATAAATCTATCTTGCTCGACACCAGGATTTCGCAATCTTTCGCCGCTGACGTCTGGCACAGTAATACCTCGCCCTTATCAACTTTTAACTCGCCAGCCGCAGGCGCTTCAGGCCAGAGGTCGCGGGTCGTCCCCGGCTTTGCTCTCGCAACACAGGTTGCGCATACTCCCGCTCCACACGCATAGGGAAGAGGCGCACCTTGACGTAAACCGGCCTGAAGCAGGCTCTCCCCATCTTTACACTCAACCGTGAGGCGACCGCCTTTATTGATAAATGTAACTTCGGTCATGTCGACATGTCGCTAATGGAACGAGTTAATCAGCGCTTGCCTACCACTCGAAGTCATCATCCTCATCCTCGTCAAAATCATAAACTAACTCGCTAGAAGCATCAATCCAGACACTGCCATCTCGAATTTCACTTGGATAAAACTTCAATGGCTTCTCGGCAGGGCCCTGGATTTCACCGCTTTTCAAATTCCACTGCCAAAGGTGCTTCGAGCAGGTCAGTGTAAGACCATGACATAACCCTGATTCGACCAAGGGTTCTGACATGTGAGGGCAAAACGGAGGGATTACTCTAACGTCGTCCTCAACTCGCGCTGCCAACACGGTTAAGCCAGCCACTTCAAATTTGGCAAGCCCCTGATCAGGCAAATCAGCGACCGCGCACACACATGACCAATCCGGATTTTTTGAATCACTCATCTTCTTTTAGGTATTTTGTTTGTAGCCAGCCCGAAACACATAACCAGAGGCGCGAGTGACCATTCCGCAACGGGGGAGCAGCGCTAAATGGGAAAATGAGATCCCTTATCCAATCGTCGCGTATCTAACTGAACGATACGCTCCATAAAAAAGGGCTCACCGTTTTCGAAACCAAACTTATCGCGATATTTTCCGACTAGAAAAATATTGGATTCACCCGCTAGCGCGTGGGAGTTGATGCCATCAAGTTCTGTTTTGTAGACCGCAAAAGAGGACACAGCAGTGGCGGTATCTTGTGATTCATCCATCTCCACGGTATACACAACGGTATGTCGCGCCAAAGGTGAGTTATCCGAATTATGCTTGGGAAGCATATCAGTAATCGTTCGCATCTCCTCCCGATTACCATCCATATAAATCATATCGTAGTTAATCTCTGGACTGAAAGCTTTAATCGCATAGTAAAAATCTTCGTGGCACAAGTTGAGCCAGTCGTCCCACCGATGCTCATCTAAAAAGAGGCTTGCTTTATAAATCACATTACTGACAGCGTTCTGTTTATTCATGCTTTCCGACATGAGTCATGTTCCTTGCGTTGACGATAAATTAAACCCTCAGATAGAGGGTCCGAATTAGTAAACAGAGCGAGCGGAAACGTCTGCTCGCTCTGTACGGTAGCTTGCGGCTTGTTAGGCTGCCTCGCGCTTCTGACCTTCTTCAAAAGACAGTTCAGGGTCACCCGGCCAACGATCCATCCATCGACCCCACGCGTCATAAAAATGACGCATCCCTTCTTCATCATGGATCGTTGGATCGCCATCCGCATCCACCTCATGACGACCATGAAGAATTCGACGCTTGTCTGCAAACTCACTCATCGTCGCCTGCTGGGTCGATACTGCTAACAGATCCTCATGGAGGTTGCGACCAAACGGACCCCAGATCGAATTATGATGCCGCTGGCGAATCAATCGCTCTTCGGGGGTATCACTTTTCAGACCGAGCCCACGAAACTCAATCATGACTTTATCCGGACCGAGCGGAGTCATGATGTCGCAACGTAATGCAGATCCACGCAGGTTGAAATTAACGCCGGGAAAGAAATCGATCATTTCCCAGTGGTTGTTGGGAAGATGTGGGAAGGATAATTCCTCTCTCGATTCAAACCCTTCATATTGATCGTACTGCACTTCAAAAGAGCCGACATTGACATGACCGTTATCAAAGCCAATATTTTTCCGGGCAAAGTAGGAATCGTTAAACCCGGTTATCCGGTTATGGTAGTGCAGATAGTCGTGATAAAACTCGGAGTTGGTGTCGTGCCATAACTTGTAATTACAAGGAATAATCGCCTTATGGTAGTGGAACACTTCCAGTGGCTCTGCATTCAAAGATTTTTCCATGCAGTCAAACGCACCGCCAGCCCACTCTTCAACCGTTTGATCTATCGCGTCATTGAGAGTAACCCAAACAAATCCGCCATATTTCACTTCACAGCGCAGGCGTCGCAAGCCGACATCTGAGCACTCTAGGCGGTCCTGATAACCCTCAGATCCGCGAGAGATATGAACACAATTACCTTTCATGTCGAACTGCCATGCATGAAACATACAGGTCATATGCTTGGGAGCGCCCGAAGGGGAGCCTTGTTCGAACGATCCGGATGGCCGATTCTCGATCATATTGCCGCGATGCGGGCATACATTTAAAAACGCCCGAATCTGATTATCGGCTCCACGGACAACCATCACCGGCTCACGGGCTACGGTCATCGTCCGGAACGAATAAGGCTCGGACAATTCGGACTCATGGCATACGGGTGTCCAGACCTTTTTGAAAATTTTGCTAATTTCCTCTTCAAAAATATTTCGGTCTGAGTAGATTCGGCTATCCACGTATTCGCCGCTTTCGATCTTTCCGGGTATCTTGTCCCACTGTTTAGCGTTTCTGGCTGGCATCGCGCTGTGCTCCTTTTAAATTTCTCAAAACTGGGCCGGCAAAATTGGCTGACCCTTCCTCTCTACCTTAGGGTGATTTAAAACCTATCAATTTGATTTGTAAAATGATTCAAATCAATAATTTGATAGTCTATATGTATTTATATTAATCCTTCACAAAAGCTTAACGAGATCGCGATGCTTTTTTCTTGGTCACTTTTTTCGCTGTCTTTTTTGCCACTTTCTTTTTTGCTACCTTCTTTTTTGCTGGCAAAGATGTCTTCTTCGCAGTTTTTCGCCGACCGGCCCGACTTGCCTTGACGTCCAGCTGCTCAAGTTTCCAATCCCATTTCATCTTTTTCGCAAACTTGATCGCCTCATCATCATTCATAAAGACCGTATGCTCAGGTCCGGGATAAATCTGATCTTTGACCTCATCTCGATATTGAGTGAACACGTTCTCCATGATTGGAATCAGGTCGGTATAAACCTTGGAGTGTCTCGGCGTATGCTCCTCGTACAGCGCGAAAAGATCTGAAGTAATAATATGAACGCCATGAGCACCAAGTCCTGCGCCAAGGCTAATCACGGGCACCGGTAACACCTGCGCAAGATACTCATTCACTTCCTGAGTGGTGACCTCACACATTAAAGAGAAACAGCCTGCATCAACCATCGCCCAAGCATCATCCACCAATTCGGCTGCCCTGTCTGCCGTCTTACCTTGCGCAAAAAATCCACCGAGTTGCGGCATGCGCATTGGTGTGATGCCGATATGTCCTTGCACCGGAATACCCGCTCTATTAATCGCTTCGATATTTCGAGCGTGATACTGGTTGCCTTCGCACTTCATGACTTCAGCATTTGCCTCATGCACAAATCGACCGGCGTTTTCAACTGCCTGCTCGGGCGAAACATGAAAACTCCAGTAAGGCATATCCACCATTCTCAGACCATAGTCGCTCCCACGATCAATCGCCTTTGACATCATCATCACTTCATCAAACGTTACCGTGACAGTACTTTTGTGACCAAATAGAATCATTCCGCCCGTATCGGAAACGCACAGAATATCGATCCCGAGTCGGTCCGCAATTACAGCACTTCGATAGTCATAAATTGCCATCTGGACGATCTGCTCACCTTCGCGCATCTTTTTACGAAGTTGATTGAGGGTGACTTTTCGGCGGGGTTTTTCGTCAGACATGAACTATCTCCTATGATAAAAAAGTGCAGTAATCAATCACGCGATGGCCTGTGGCTCCGCATTGAAACTCGACCTGCGTGGTTGATGAAAACTGTTAAGTTAAAGCGATAGTAGACAGCCGTCGAGAGGGCGTCAAAAGTAATATCTTATCGGACGATAGGGGTCGGCTTGCTCTAAGCCTTAAATACCATCGAATCGACAAGAATTGGTTGATTTTAGGCTTACGATCCCTCGCTTAAACACAGGGGTTCTTGCCAATCACTAATGATCCGCCTTTACCTTATGCGAGAATTCCGGCGACTTTAGCCAACATCGCGCCACCCGCAACCAGGAGAGCGACAGCGATCAGCTTTTTCAGCAATTCCTTCGAGACCTGATGAGCAATTCTCGCACCGACTATTACCCCGCACATCAACATAATCGCCAAAATTGAGCCCAACTTAAAATCAATGTAGCCGAAGGTTAAGTTTCCCCCGGTCGCAAGCAACGCAATTGGGATTTGTATGACCTGACTCAATCCCACTGCAGTCAGAGCCGGCACCTTCAGCCACAAAAGGATCGGCACCAAAACCAAAGGCCCTCCAGTACCCGTAATTGCTGAAGCAAAACCCGTGATAATTCCAATCCCAAGCAAAGCGGATGGAATGAGTCGCTTCTGCTCAACGGTTGTTTCGCGCTTTGATCGTAACGATTGAAATCCCGAGAGTAAAACTAGAAACCCAATAATTCCTTCGAGGATGGGTCCAGGCATATGCCAAGCAGTCATCGCGCCAAGGTAGGCTCCCGGCATTCCTCCGACGCAAAGCCAAATCACTGTCGACCACTGAATGGTGCCGCGACGCGCGTATTCGACCACGCCAACAATACCGGTAAATAAATAAGTAAATGACGCCGTTGCAATTGCGACGTGAACCCCGATCCCAAGGGCCAGCGTCAAGAGTGGAACGAGAAGAACTCCGCCAATTCCAATAGCGCCAATTAAGGCTCCCACAAACACCACTATCAAGGCCACCAACAGCATTGGGAAAAAACTCATAACGAAATTCTCAATTTTGGGGTAGAGATCAAAAATAAATCTTCGGCAGTTCGTATTTCATACCGATTACCGCGGTGGGCCGACGAAATACAAAGACAGCCTGTAGATCAAGCATACATGGAAGCTGTCCAGTGTCATTTACCTTTATTTTTTAAAGGTTGTAGTTTTAATAGGGAGTGGTTATAAACCTATCACTATATTTATCTAATTGTTTTTATCTATCGTATTTTTGACTCAGTAACCAAAAAAACTCAAGGGGAGCTTGGCATGTTTTTAAGGCAGTTTGAATACTTAATCGCACTGGAGAAAGAAGGTCACTTCGGACGCGCCGCAGAGCGCTGTCACGTCTCTCAGCCGAGTCTATCAAGTGCGCTCCAGCAACTGGAAGCGGAATTGGATGTGCCCATCATTCTTCGGCATCAGCGCTACCAAGGTTTCACGCCAGAAGGTGAGCGAGTCGTTAGCTGGGCAAAACGTCTTTTGGCGGACAAAAAAAGTATGGTGGAAGAGCTCGCCATCATGCGCAGCAACCTCAATGGACATCTGCGAATCGGAGCGATGCCAACCAGTTCACCCGTCCTACCAAAAATTAATCAACTGTTCTCAAAGCTATATCCCTCTGTTGATGTCGATATTCAGTTTCTCGGATCTGACAAACTTATTAATGAGCTGCGTAATTTCGAATTGGACGTTGGTATCACCTACCTGGAGGGATCTTCTTTAAATAAACTCAATACGATCACGCTTTACGAAGAACAGCTGAATCTAATGATTCCTGAAAAGATGCTTCCCATGAAACAAGAAAGTATTACTTGGGCGCAAGCTGCTGAATTAAGACTCGGACTTTTGTCGCCAAACATGCGCGAACGCGAAGTGATGGATGAGGCGTTCCAAAATGTGGGGCAGGACCCTAGCCCACAGCTTGAATGCAATTCAATCTTCCAACTTGCATTTCACGTTATGCAAGGAGATATCGCAACCATCGTTCCAAAAGGCTTCAGCAAAACTAATGATGCATTCCCCGGTACTCGCGAAATTTCCTTGACGAGTCCTGTTCTAAGTAAGCCAGTCGGTCTGATATGGGAAAAAGTTACCCCCCCTCTTCCAATGGCCCAGGCAATGGCCGATTTACTCATTGAGTCACGAGAAGAAATCTTTGCCACAGTTGGAAAATCTGAGAGCCCAAAAATCTCAAGGCAGAAAAACGTGGCGTAACATTGGTAAAACGACGTCAGACTTGAATTGATTACGGCCGCACGCGCGCTCGACTTCTGTAGGTACGCCACATCATTACAATGAGCGCTAAGAATAGAATTTGCGCGGGGCCTGCTGCTAGATTAATTAGGGTTAAGCGACGCCCGAGCGCCTCTACTTCTGATCGAATCTCATGACGGACCGCCCTTAAATCTCTTCTGGCTGACAATAGCTCGTCCTGAAATTCCTGAAGCTTCAATTTAATCGACTCGGGCAGATCAGCGAACTCAAGATCTTGCGTTTGTTGATTTATTGCGCCTAACTGCTGTTCGAGCGCGGTAACCTTAGAGGATAACGTAGCCTCTTGTTCCTGAAGTTTTTGTTGAGCATTCCGAAACAGGTCGGCGACACGTGTGAATGGGCGTTGTAATTGACCCCTTGATCGAATCTCTAAAAGAGCGTCCGCGCCCGTTGCATACTCAATCATATTCAATAGAAACGATATATTGTCATTGAGCGGGCGAACCGCTATTTCGTCGCCCAGCGTTGTTTTCTGAAGCGAAAAGGGATCGAACAACCAATCAATATCTGCGACCACGAAAATGATCGGCGAGCCCTCAGATGAGCTAATGTGAGATTCAGCAGCTTCGGTCAAACTCTCGCTATAAGCACTTTTAAGCGGTCCATGCACGGCGGCGGAAATTACTTTCGCGGTTTCGCCTGCTTTAAAACCAAGCGCCAGCTGACTCGGCGACTGCTGCTCAAAATTTTCTGTAGGGAAAGTATTGGCCTGATCAGTAGTCCTTATTAAAGTAATCACTTCTACGTCGGGCGAAAAAGTAAACGAGCCCGGCTCCACCATAAGCAATTCATTAAGGTTCGCTGTCGTTGGATGTTCCGTCGATAAACCTGTTTGCCCAACGCGCAACCAATACGGATAGTTGAGGCGCCCTTCTCCACCGTCGCCGACAACCGATGCGAACTGAGCGTCACCCACGATCTGATCTCCCACATAACTGACGCCATACCGTGCAAGTAAA
This sequence comes from Pseudomonadota bacterium, assembly GCA_018672825.1. Classification (GTDB taxonomy): domain Bacteria; phylum Pseudomonadota; class Gammaproteobacteria; order Arenicellales; family UBA868; genus UBA868. The sequence goes on from JABHUE010000023.1 coordinate 34,906, forward strand.
TCTGATATGTCATTTATGCTCTTGGACGGCGACGGATTAATCGCATTGTTAGCGGGCTTAACCCGCGTGAATGGATCTATCATTACAATCAAACTACCCCCGCGCATCACGAACTGATCAATCGAGTAGAGCATCTCTTCATGCAAAACGTCGGCGCCCAATAAAATGAGAGTATCAATCCCTTCAGGAAGACTTTTCTTGAAAAACGGGATGACCGCAATATCGTATGCTCTTTTTAACTCTGCCATAAACGAGAGTCCTTCTTTCTCTGCTAACGCAGCGCTAGAAGGAAGTAAGGGGCTTATCACTGCAACGCGGGGCGTTCGCTCCTGATTCAGGCCGTTTAATGCCTGTACGATATCGTATTCCAAGAAGCTTGCTCGACGGACATCCAAATAGGAGATATGGCCGATGCGGTCATTCGCCTCAACCGTCAAACCAAGGAAAAAATGATCACCAGAAGACATCGGAACCCGGTGAATTCGCCGCACCAACGCTTTTAGCTCAGCTTCTGTATCAGGCTTGGGATCGACGGTAACCAACTTAAGGCTTGAGATTTTTGCCATCTGCGCAATCAATCGATCAATGCGCCGGGCGTGGGATTTGATAGATGCGGGCACTGACTCTTCAGAGCTGCTCCAGTAAAGCGTAACCGTTGCCCCGTCGGGCATCTGCTGAAGAATCTCTCTACTGCCAGAATGCAATGTGAATTCTTTTTCGGCAGTTAAATCAAACTGGGTCGTCAACTGACCTGCTAAAAAGATAGCAGAGGCCCAAGCCAGCATTAAAAGAATAAGGGCAAAGAAATAAAAACCGGAAACCAATCTGGCTATTGAACCCTGGCGTCTTGCCGCTATTACCCAATGCGTTAAAACAAGCGCAGTCACGGTGGACGATATGAAATAAACCAGACCTTGGGTTGGTATCAAACCCTCACCCAAAACATTGAGCCAAGTCACGGGGCTGTATACCGTAATGGCCTCCCAAGCCGCCTGTGGCACGAACGATCCAAGAAAACGCCCAAACACGTCCCACCCAAACAACGTCAAAATAAATAAAGACGCTAAACCTGCAATAAAGGCGCCAACAGGCTCTCGCAGGAACGCTGCCGACAATAATGTCACCGCAAAACAAGTCCCCAGGAACAAAGCACACCCAAGGTAACTGGAAAAAACAAGCCCGAGATCAGGCTCACCCAGATAAGCAACCGTCAGGCAGAACGGGAAGGTCATTGCCAGGGTAAGGAGCAGCAGGAAATATCCCGCAGCAAACTTGCCTAACACAACATAAATTGGTCTTATCGGAAGTGCAAAAACTAACTCCAGCTCTCGGTTAGAGTGGCCATCTGACCAAGCGGACATGGCCAGCGCAGGCACCAAAACAAGCGAGACCCACGGAATAAACACCAGCAGCAGTCTCACCGTTGCTTCGTCCGTCGTATAAAAGCTGGAAATCAGAAAAATACACGCGCCCAAAGCCAATAGGAATGCACCTTGAAAAAGGTAGGTCAATGGCGCAAAAAACAGCATCCGCAACTCATGAAGAAAAATCGCGGTAAACCCGCCTTGCGTAATCGTTTGACTGTTACTCATAAGGGCGCCTTCAGTGATTTTCAGGGCGAACCCTACCGACTGCATCTTTAGTGAGTCGCCGGAAGCAGGCTGATAAGCGGCCGTTACTGTCAGTCAAATCAGCAAGGGGTGCATCCTCGATACCGATGCCCTTATCTAAAACAATCACACGGTCACACAACTCTTCTGCCTCTTCAAGGATATGGGTCGAAAGAAGTATCGTTCGATCTCGACTGAGCTCCCTCACAAGGTCGCGGACTAAATCCTTCTGGTTAGGATCTAGTCCATCCGTCGGCTCATCGAGCACAAGCACGTGAGGATCATGAATAATCGCTTGGGCAACCCAGGCTCTTTGGCGCCAGCCCTTTGATAACTGGTTTAGAGGTCGGCGCAATACCGAAGAGAGATCAAGACGCTGACTGACATGATCAATGGCGCTATTCAAACCCTCGCCAAAAAGACCACGCGCTTGTCCACAAAAACGCAAAAACTCCACGACTCGGAGGTGTCCAAATCCGTTTGGCGCCTCCGGTAAATAACCAAGCTTTGATCGCGCTTTCTGACTCTCCCGGCGCACGTCATGTCCGCAGATCCTGATGACTCCCTGGTCAGGAATCAAGTAGCCACAAATCATGCGCATTGTTGTGGTCTTCCCCGCTCCGTTAGGCCCTAGGAATCCAACAACGGAGTCGGATTGAAGCTCTAAGGAAAGGTTATTAACTGCTTTAACATGGCCAAACGATTTAGATAGATTTGTAATCTTAAGCACGCTGACACTTGCCTCGAAAGATCGGTTGGTACAGTTTAACCAACGTATCCTAATTCTGAACTAGCTAGTAACTAGAGAGAAAGCCTGCAGCAATAAAAAGGCCAACGCTCATCCATGAAATTGCATATCCCAGCCTGGTAACAGTGGACAACACACGAGCGTTTTCCACTCCACACTTCTTTAAAGCCATAGGTCCCAGCATTGAAATTAAGGCTCCCAATACGGCTCCGCCAATAACAACCGGACGACTGGCGATCAACTGAAGGTCATCCATGTTCATTACGTTGCAGAAGCATCACAGCACAAACTAGGCCCTACGGGAGTAAGCCTCCAAAAAGTCAGAATTCGTATCCGTTCCCTTAAAGCTCTTCATCGCCTCTTCGTGCAAAATTTCCATTGCGTGCCGCTTGTATTCATACGCTTCTGTGGAGTTCAGCATATCGAGGTTTCGAGGTCGCGGTAGATCGATCTGCAACATTTCTCTAACTGAAGCTGGCTTATTCGAAAGCACGACAATGCTGTCTGCGAGAATAATTGCCTCTTCCAGTTCAGAAGTCACAAAGACGTTGGTCCGCGCTTCTTGTTCGCAAAGTCGAAGGTAGAACTCCTGCATCAACTGGCGCGTCATCGCATCAAGACCGCGAAAAGGCTCATCCATAATCATCACCAGCGGTTGATTAATCAGCGCTCGAGCAAGTTCAGCACGTCTTTGCATACCGCCGGAAAGCTGAAGCGGATATTTGTCACGGAACTCTCTCAAGCCGACCGTGTCGATGATACTTTCTGCCGCGCTTTTCAATTCATTCTTCGGCATGTCTCCTCTCAACTGAGGGCCAAAGACCACGTTCTGATAGGTCGTCAACCAAGGCATCAGGGCTGTCTCTTGGAACACCACCAGAGAATCTTTGCTGGGCCCCGAAACTGGCTTTCCCTCCAAGGTAATTCGCCCTTCATCTGGCAACTCAAATCCTGCCAATAAGTTAACAATCGTCGACTTTCCACATCCTGAGGGACCCACAATGGCAGTCAGTTGATCGCGTTTTACGGTCAGACTAAGATTTTCTACAACACTCTCCCGGGCCCAGTCCTCTCCAAAGGATTTCGAGACATTCTCCAAAATCATTACGTCAGATTGATTCACTTCTTCCATCTCCTTTCTTTCTTCCCAAAACCTTTAATTGTCTATTTTCGGTAGTCAGATCAACTAAGACCCTCAAAACATTCTTCGCCATGGCATCGAAATGTGCCCTAGGTAACGAATGAGACTGCTCGAGATATAGCCCGCGAGACCGATGCTGATCATTCCAACAATAACCTGATCCATAACACCGCCCATGTAAGAGCTCCAGATGAAGAAGCCGAGTCCACCACCACTTTGCTGACCACCGCCAGAAATCATCTCTGCCGCCAAAACAACTTCCCAGGTGATCCCCATACCGACTGCTGCGCCGATAAATATTGATGGCATCGTACCAGGGAGAATAATTTTTCTAAATAGATCCCAACGCGTAGCGCCCATCGACTGCGCCGCGCGTAGGTATTGGATATCAATCGATCTTGCACCCCCTAACACGTTGATCACAACGGTATAAAAAGCCCCGAGAAAGGTAACGAACATAATTGAAAGTTCGGTTGTCGGCCAGAAAATAATCGACGCGGGAACCCATGCCAATGGAGGAATAGGCCTCAAGATTTCAAACGGTGGAAAAAACAAACCTCTGAAATTTTTGTTTACTGCCATTGCGAGGCCGAAAGGAATCCCGATCACCTGAGCAACGAGAAAACCAAAAAACACCCGTCCAAAACTCAAATACCAACTTTCCCAATAGCCAGGTTGCAGGACAACCTCTCTCCATCGAGCCACGACCAACGTGGGTGCGTCAATCTTTCCAACAAACGGCACCATCACTCCGAACCATTCATGGAAGCGAAATCCTATCTCCCAAAGGGTTAGAAAGATCAAAATTGACGCGACGCCACGCCTGAGCGTTAGATCTGAAAAGATCCTTTTGAGAATCCCACCGTTTTCTTTTTTTGATGACTGAGTCATCCTACTTCTCCATTTCTTTCGTTTTTTTGCGTTGATTACGCGAGCTCACGCTCACCTGCTTCAAACGCCTTTACCGCCTCTTCATGCACGGCCTCTTTGGTCTCCTGAACGAGCAGTCGGAACTCTTCAGAAGAAAGTAACCGATAATCTCGCGGCCTGTTAATCTTTACATCGACGATCTTTTTTGTCTTTGCAGGTCGCGTTGTCATCACGACCACTCGATCTCCAAGAAAAATCGCTTCTTCGAGATCATGAGTGATAAAAAATATTGTGACTTTTGTTCGATCATAGACTTCTAATAAAGACTCATGCATTATGGATTTTGTTAACGCATCCATTGCTCGATAGGGTTCATCCAAGAGCAAAACTTTAGGGTCATTGATTAGCGCCCTGACAATCTCTGCCCGGCGCGCCATCCCAGATGACACCTCGCCTGGAAACTTGTCTGCAACACCATCTAATCCTGCTTCTGAGAGCATCGTCATTGCTTTCTCTCGCGCGTCTGCTTTGGACATTAGGCCTTGCACAACGGGTCCATAGGCGACATTATCCGCCAGCGTTTTCCAAGGAAACAGGGCGCCATTCTGGAACACCACCACACGATCTGCTCCCTGAGTTGCCAGCTGTTTTCCAGGACCACAAAGCATCTCACCATCAAGGTCAATTTGACCCTCAGTGATTGAATGGAAACCAGCAATCGCGTTTAACAATGTCGTCTTGCCGCATCCAGAAGGACCTACGATCATGCACACTTCACCGGCGGCGATTTCGAGCGAGCAATCATCGACGGCCATAACATCTGCCCCGCCCGGATCATAGACTTTGGTTACGTTTCGAATACTGATTGCGCCTTTACTGGGCACAATATTATTTCCTACGCTCATATCTAAGCTCCTCCCTGCCCAAGGGCGCGCTCGCGCCACTGCATCATACGGTCGCCCGCCGATCGCACCATTGCAGATGTGATCCAACCGACAAATCCTAGAGTAAGCATTGCCATGACCATCGTGGTGTACTTGTTCACCATGTATGAATCCATGATCATGTAGCCGAGCCCGTAATCACCCGATATCATCTCGGCGGCGACTAAAGAAAACCAAGCCACCCCAATGCTGATCTGAAGTCCAGTGAAGATATACGGCAGTGCACCAGGCACTACAACGTTTAAAAATATATGGTGTTTTTTTGACCCCAAGCAGCCTGCTGCCCGGAAATAGGACTCGTCAATAGATTCAACGCCGAGCATGGTGTTGAGAGCAGTGACAAAAAATGATGCCAGTGTGGCGAGATAAATAATCGGCGTCTCAAATCCGGCAAACATGACAATCGCCAGTGGCACCCAGGCCAAAATCGGAATCGGCCTAAGCAATTCAAGAATTGGAAATGCATAGTCCTTAAATTTTTGTGACCAGCCCATAAAGAGCCCCAGAGGCACCCCGAGGCCGGTAGCGAGCGCAAAAGCAATAAAAATTCGCCTACAACTCACCCAAATATTGATGTAGTAATCTTCGGTGAACAGAGAAGTCCCCCAGATTGGATCTTTATTGATCCATTCTGTAATGACCTCAAGAGGACCGGGAACCTTATAAAAAGGAAAAATTCTCCACTGCTCACATAATAAATAGTAGGTCACGAGCCATAGCGTAATGCCTAGAAAGGCAAGATACGGCGTCGGGGTTTTCAGCGCTTTTGCACTTTTATAAAGAAAGTACTGCAAGCCAGTTGGGCGACTACTGACGTTTTGATTACTCATTGACTCCCTCTCTCCTCGATACTAATAGTCATCATACTTACTCGCAAACATTGTCGGAAGGTCTCGACCCCAATCACAGGCGCTATTGATTTCTTCCTACGAGCAACGCGCCGACTCTCGTACTGAATCGACTCCCATCAAGTCAAAAGCGGGCGCGGAGGACTCGCCTTCGCGCCCGCTTCCAAAGTTACAACGTTTTAAAGCGAGCTATTCACTCGTTTTTTATTGGTAAGCCGAATCTGGCTGCTCACCCACAAAGCCAATCGGGGCGCTGAGGCCGCGGGCTTTAAGCACTTCTTGAGCAACCCCATCCATCATTGCCTCTGGACGCAACGTCTCATTAGGGACTACTTTTCGACCATGGAGGAACTTTGTAGCTGCAGCGACTAACTGCTTCGCAGTGTCATCAAACACAAATCGAAGCGTCAACTTCTCTTCGCCGCCACCGATTGAAGCCGGATTCTGGCCATACAAAGACGCCCAGAGTACGCGACGATCCATCCCTTCAGTTTGGTCGTCCGCCATCTGAGATATTGCAGTTGCGTTACCTAAATCCTTCATAAATAACTGGGCATTAAGCTCTGCTTCAAGCCAGCCGCGATGCACGTCTGGTCGATCACGAATAATCTCATACAGCATCGCGAGGAATCCAGCATCGCCACCTTCAACACCGTCAAAACTCTCGCCAGATGCAGCGCGTCGAGCGAGGCCCGACAACTGAATCTTCGAAGCTGTCGGTTCCCAAATAACTGCCGCGTCTAGCTTGTTATTTTTAAAACTTGAAGTAATAACCTCAATATTCATGTTCAAGTATTTCTTTGGCTGAATGCCAGCTTGCTCAAACGCCCAGCGTGCGAAACGGTCAGTACAGGCGCCATGAGGTGCAGCGACAAGTTTGCCGTCCATCCACTTGACAGCTTCCATGCCATTCGCAAATTCTGGCGCATCATTCTTAACCAGAAAAACGTTACATTGTTGGCGAGATGTGCCGAGCACTGCGATCATCCGAATATCAACCGTGTCGGTTTTCGTGGTTGACACGATCGCTGGCATATCACCCATATAACCGAGGTGATTCTTTTCGCCCAGCATTTTTCCAACAATCACGGATCCCTGCAGACCAATTTCGAACTTTACGTCAGAACCCGCTGGGAGATGCTCCTTCCACGACTGCTGCCCGTTAATGACAACTCCAGACCATGACTCTGTATAGTACGGCTGATAACCCACAACAAGATTAACAGCCTCTCCCGGCTTTCCGAACCCGACTTCTGCTACCGCAGGTTGAATCGCCCCCGCAGCCAGCATGGACGCGCCTATTCCCGCCGCCAAGATCGGCTTTTTAAACTTACGCATAACTCCTCCCGTTTAGTTAATTCCTTTATTAATTTCGCTAAACCAACTATCTAATTTGGATAGCGGCATGTATCTATAGCGAGGGTCCAGTTCACCGCACCCCGATTGATTTGTAAAGGTCTTTAGGTGGATTACATGATTGATTCTCTCTATTAATTGAAGGAAACAAACATTTTTATCATCTATTTACGACTATTTCGGAATTGACACCAGGGTCGTTGACGAGATCAGGATCCGATATTTCGGGAGGAGTACAGTCAAGCCAAAACAGGGCGCAAGTTATTTTAAGAACTGTTGGCGCTTAAAACGCTCTGGTTATCTCCCTTCAGAATCGATTCCATATCAGCTAGTTGGCCTACTGTAATCGGCCGAATGGGAGACCGAATTCGATAATGACCCACTTCCTGAACTGAAACGCCACGCACTTGCGCCATCAATCGACTTACGGTCAATCCACATTTTCGACCCATACATGGACCCATGCCACAGCGAGTAAACGCTTTACCTTGATTTGGACCCATGCAACCGCGTTCAGTAACCTGTCGAATCTCTCCTGCCGTCACCTCCTCGCAACGACAAACAACGATGTCGTTCTCCGGCGACTGAAACTGCGCCGTCGAAGGAAAGGCTTCATCAATAAAACTTCGCATCCAGCGCTGGCGTCTTAATACCCCGGATTCAATCGAGGTCTGTGGGTGTTGATGATCCTCAAGGTATGCATCTACTTCACGGGCAACTCTCTCACCTTGCAACATGGCAACTTCAGCGCCACCAATACCGGCAGCGTCACCCACTATTGAAATGCAATCTCGAGAAGTCAAACCGGCTCCCTGAATCTCCGGCACCCAACAGTTCTGGGTCTCATTGAAATGATGCTTAATTCCGGCTGACATTGAGAGCCAGGTATTAGGAATAACCCCGTCATGCACCAACAACAATGATGTTGATAATTCATGGCGACGTCCTCGCGCTTCATAACTGACAGAAGACAAGTGATCCCCGCCTTGCGCTTTTAGTGAATCCACGCCTCGCGTCATATTCGTTTTCACTCCTGCGCCCCATAACCATCTCATGCCCTGAAACATTGCTTGGGGGCAGGTAATTAAAGCCCGCAGTCCCAATAGGCTTGTGCGCAAAGATAGTGGGGGGCCGGTATCCAAGATGGCCTGCGGCCGAATGCCAAATTTCTTGAGCTGCATCACGTACAGATAAAGCAAGGGTCCAGTGCCAGCGAGAACAACATCATCCTCTGGCAAAAGACGGGAGGACTTCAAAAGGGTTTGTGCAGCGCCCACAGTCATCACGCCGGGTAATGTCCAACCTTCAAACGGTGTTGGTCGCTCCATTGCGCCCGTTGCCAGGATGACGTGTTTTGGGTGGAGCATCCGCGCCGACCCATTCTCAATGAGACCAAGGGCCAGGTCAGGCTCCTGATCCGATGTGATTTGCCAGACTGAAACACCGGGTTGATAGCGAGCCCCGCTTTGGCGAAACCGTCGCGTGAGCGTCTTACCCTCTGCGTATTCTCTGCCAAGAGGTCGTATATCTTGAGGTCGATCTGCAAATACTTTCTCAACCCCTTTATAAATTTGCCCTCCGGGCGCGCCCTGCTCATCGAGAACAACCACATCTCTACCGCTTTCAGCCAACTCGCAAGCGGCTGTCAAGCCGGCGGGTCCTGCTCCGATCACCGCAACATCACATAACGGGAGTTGCGTGGTCATTCTTTCGAGACCTCCTTAATGTCCATCCCAAGCTCATCTATTTGATTGGATACCTTTGTAATTTGCATCCCTTCGGTAACTTCGGTGAGGCAGGCCTGCACGACACCCATCGCCTCAACTTGAACGAAACATTCATAGCAATTACCGATCATGCAAAATGGCGCACGCGGTGCACTACTCACCGGTGAGTTTCGAAATATAAATACGCCTGAGGCTAACAACGCTGCCGCGAGCGTATCTCCGCGACTTGCGGTCAGTCGGCGACCTTCGAAACTAAACGTTACTGGATCAGTCAGGTTAGTTCGCAGTCGAAACATCGAAACGCTCCGGCCCGAAACAGCGGTAATCAGTGGGTATCTTGCCATCGACAACCCAGCGGCACACATCCTGCGCATGAACTGCAGCAAGCGTGACGCCACTATGGCAAGAGAAAGCAAACGCGCCAGGAAATTCCTCAGACTGGCTGTAAACCGGGAAACCATCCGGCGTCATAATCCGCAGCGCAGCCCAGTTACGCTGAATGCGCAAGCTTCGAAGATGAGGGAAAGCGCTCGCGCAACGACGAACGATATCTTGCAGGGTATCGGTCGTCGTTTCGGAATTGAAACCCACGTCTCGCGCTGATGCGCCCAGCATAAAGGTACCCTCGTCCGTTTGACGGATCATGTTCGTCGGGTAAGCAAGCTGCTCTGTACTGCGCTCCGTCACAATAATTTGTCCCTGCTCAGGATAAATCGGTATCCTGATGCCCACCTGTTGACCCAAACCGACAGATCCATGCCCTGCGGCAATGACCAAGCGCTCGCAACTTGCAACTTGCCGCCCCTCGCTGGAGAGTTCAAACCCGCTTGATTTCAGCGGCTGGATTTGATCAATACTTGATAAAGGCAGATAACATCCCCCGTGCTTTCTGAAACCCTCCTGCAAAGCCCGCAATAGATACAACGGATTAACATGACCATCATGGGGGCAATACGTGGCGCCCGCAACATCTTCCCCAATCCCGGGAAGATACTTGGCCAAGGTTCGTCCTTGTACGAGCTCATACTCATATCCTTCCTCACCCGCATCCGCTTTCAAACCTTCTAGCATGCGGAGATACTGCTGCAATTCAGCCTCATCAAGCGAAATGTTAAAACCGCCCGACTGGTGATAACCCAAATCGTGATCCGTAAGCTCCGAAAGCTGAGCGCTAAAGTTCCCCCAGTCGTCTGCCGACTTGCGTGACCACCGCGCATATTCACGCATGCCTTCGCCCTTACCCTGAACCCAAACCAAGCCAAAGTTGCCGCGAGCCGTTCGAATTGCGTTATCCCCCTCATCGATTAAAGCGACGCTCAAACCCGCCTGACCAAAGCCATAAGCAAAAGATGACCCGAGAAGTCCACCACCAATTACTGCAACATCGAAGTATTTTTTTGTCATGAGCTAATCACGCTAGCGGCGCAACAGGTAACGAAGTCCAACTAGAGCGAACAGTGACCCCGCGGCAGTCGCCGCGAACGCAAAAGTCCATCCCTCGATAGAGTGAGCACCCGCACCGACATCGAGCACCAGTCCCACGACGAGCGGCCCTAAAAACCCTCCGGAAAATCCCATTACCGAGTGCGTGGCTAGCGTTGCGCCCCGCTCCCCTTCTCGCGCCGCTACCACGACGCCACTTGTGAGCGCTGCGGAATCGCTCATGATAAAGACAGAGTAAAGTCCGGCAACGGCAAGCACTACAACAAAAGGAAGTGCGCCAATAAAACCAAGCACCGTCCCAACCATTACCGAGAGCATCATTGCAAGAGATATTGTTTTCCCGCGATCCCTCTTTAAGCACAAATGGGCGCCCATCACACTAGCAGGCGCACCCAAGAGACTGAATAGCGCAGCGAAACCCGCCACCGCTTCACGACTCATCGTTGCCCCTGATGCACTTGCAGCAAAAATCAAAAAAGCCACAATCCAGGCTCGATAGGCAAATAGTTCATACGAATGACCGGTATACCCCCATATATAGGCAAGTGCAGTTTTATTTCTTAGAACGGGCCGGAAATCGAACGGATGACGATCCGATGGATTGAGCCACTTCGGCTGTTTTCCGGGAATTGCGAAATAAATCAGAAAGACGCACCCCAGCTGACACATGCCGGCTAACAAAAAAACAGAGCTCCACGGCATCATTGCGCTTGCAACGCCGGTGAAGAAATAAGACCCCGCCGTACCAATACTGAATGCGCTCAGGTACCACGGTAAAACCTTTTGCCGGTCAACTTCATTGAGTCGATCGTTCAGAATCTGCAGGCCCGGCATGTAGGTACCCGCGAGGGAAACGCCGGCTACGAACCGAAAAATCATTGCGCTGAAAAATCCATCTGCGAAAAGAGCAAAACCGACTGAGCCTAAGATCCCGCAGAACAATCCAAACAAATAAATCCGCCGCGCATCAAGGACATCGGTTAATCCCACTAAAAAAGGAACGGCAGCGACATAACCGGCAAAGTAAATGCCCCCAATCCAGCCTGCCTGAGTGCTGCTCAGCGACCACTCCACAGTGAACTCATTTAGCAGAACTGCGAAGTTTGCAAAACTGGACATCGCGAGCAACTGTGCCACTGACAGTACCCCCAGCAGCGCAATGGACGACAGTTTTTGATGAGAATCCGACATGGCCTAAGGAATTTAGCGTGGTTTTGAGAACATATTCTGTAACCGCTATTTTAACGGCGCAATTAACCAAGACCTTAACACTCAGGACTTATAGACTTAACGCTTCCGAATTACCGATCTCATCAGGCCCGTCTTAATGAAAATAAGCCGAATACGTATTTTCCGAGCAGATCTCCCGATGATCGAAGGAAGTTACAGTTGGTCAACCCAATCGCATGCCGGCTTTGACACGACAGTCGTCCTAGTGGATACCGATGAGGGTCTCACAGGCGTTGGTGAATGCTGCCCGCTTGGACCTACTTATTTGCCTGCTTATGCACATGGCGTCCGTGCGGGCATCGCCCAACTCGGGCCTCATCTGATTGATGAGGATCCCACTCAACTGGATCGAATAAACAACTTAATGGATGCTCAATTGAAAGGGCATCCCTATGTAAAGTCAGCCATTGATATGGCCTGCTGGGATATTTTGGGCAAAGTTACAGGCTTGCCCGTCTACGTTTTACTGGGCGGAAAGCTTCAAGAGAAAGTGACACTTTATAAAGTCGTCTCTCGAGCCGATCCCAACGCAATGGCCGAACGGATTCCCGAATATCGCAATCAGGGCTTTCGCCAGTTTCAAGTGAAAGTTGGTGAGGATCCTTCAACCGATATTATTCGCATCCATCGAGTGGCCGAGGAGATGAAAGCTGGAGAAGTGCTAAACGCAGACGCCAACACCGGGTGGAAACAGCATGAAGCCCTGCAGGTTGCCCACGCAATTGCTGATATTGGGAGGCAAACCGGTATTCGACTCACATTCGAGCAACCCTGTCTTTCCTATCACGAATGTCTTGCGGTCAGACAGCACACAAACCTGCCCTTTGTGCTGGATGAATGCATGGATAGCATCAGTGCGTTATTGCAGGCGCAGCACGATCATGCAATGGATATGATTAATTTGAAAATTAGTCGATTCGGGGGAATCACGCGAGCACGACAAGTACGCGACTTATGCGTTTCATTAGGACTTCCAATGAACGTGGAGGACAGTTGGGGTGGAGAAATTACAACTGCGGCAATCGCACATCTGGCCCACTCCACACCACCTGCTTTTCAATTTCAGTCCTCAGCGTTCCATGAATACTCAACGACTCAAATTGCAACGGGTGCGCCATCGGTTCAGGATGGCGCCATGGTGGCATCAGACGCACCGGGTCTTGGGGTTGAACCCATTGTGAGCGCGCTCGAATCAGTAGCGGAATTTAATTAAAACCAAGGAGTTTCAAAATGCAGTTTGAAGGCATCTATACCCCTATCATTACGCCGTTTCATGACGATGGCTCAATCAACGAAGAAGGCTTTGCTCAGGTCATTGAATTTCTAGTCGACTCTGGTTCTCATGGCATTGTGGTGGGTGGCACGACTGGCGAATACTACGCCCAAACGCTCGAAGAGCGCGTTCACCTATTGCAAATCGCTCACCAAGTAATCAACGGGCGAGCGACATTGATGGCGGGTGTCGGTGCGATCAGGACTGAGGACTCCATTGAGCTGGCACAAACGGCAGCGCAGATTGGCATCGATGCGCTTCTCGTTAATTCGCCGCCTTACGTCTTACCCACGGAAGCGGAAAACGCAGCCCACGCCCTCGCCATTGACCGCGCCGCACAGCTGCCGATCATGCTTTACAACTATCCCGGGCGCACAGGCGTCGGGATGGACGAAGCGTATTTAAATCTTGTGAGTGCGTCCAAAAATTTTTGTGCGATCAAGGAAAGCTCGGGCGATATTAATCGGCTCCATCTACTCGCAAATGATTTTCCACAAATTCAGCTCTCCTGTGGCGCCGATGATCAGGCGCTTGAATTTTTCGTCTGGGGGGCGAGAAGCTGGGTATGTGCAGGTGGCAACTTTGCGCCAGAAGCTCACATTGCACTGTATGAGGCTTGCGTTGTCAATCAAGATTTTGAACTGGGCAGGAAAATAATGGCGGCCATGCTTCCGCTGATGTCACTTCTCGAACAGGGTGGCAAATTCGGTCAATGCATCAAACACGCAACCGCTCTGCGCGGGATGCCTGCAGGACCCCCTAGAAGCCCACTAGCCCCGCTAGACGATTCGGAGAAATTAGCGTTAGCGAAAGTCATCGAAACGATGGATGCTGAAATTACCGCGATACAGGCGAACTAGCGGTTTTCAGAAAATTAAATTCTCAGTGAGGCAAAAACAGAAATGAGCCATACCTATCGGGTGATTGTGATCGGCGGTGGAGTCGTGGGGAGTTCGGTCCTCTACCATCTGGCAAAGCTGGGATGGACCGATGTCTGCTTATTAGAAAGATCAGTGTTGACGGCAGGTTCTTCTTGGCATGCGGCCGGCGGCATCCATGCGCTTAATGCGGACCCCAATATGGCCTCCCTTCAGGCCTATACCATCGATCTGCTCTCGGAGATCCAAACTGAATCGGGTCAAGATATTGGACTCAGCATGACTGGTGGAATCACGGTTGCATCGGCGCCTGCCCGCTGGGAATGGTTGCAGTCAGCTTACCGAATATTTCAAACCATTGGGATCGAAGACTGCCACTTAATGACGCCGCAAGACATCAAAGACAAATGTCCCATCATGGATATCAGCGGGGTGCTCGGTGGCCTTTGGTGTGACCGCGAAGGATATGTGGATACCACCGGGACTGTGCACGCCTACGCCGGCGCTGCGAAGAAACGAGGTGCGACGGTCATTGAACATACAAAAGTAGAAGAACTGCGCCAACGAAACGATGGCAGCTGGGATGTCATTACTGATAAGGGTGAATTCCATGCTGAACACGTCGTCAATGCCGGTGGGTTGTGGGCCAAACAGGTCGGTCGCATGGTCGGTCTCGATCTCCCGCTCTCACCCCTTGAGCATCATTATTTACTAACAGAGACCATCCCTGAAGTCGCCGCCCTCCAGACTGAACTCCCAATGACCGTAGACCTCGAGGGATTCACCTATATGCGCCAGTATCAAAAAGGCATCTTGGTGGGGATTTACGAGGTTAATCATAAGCACTGGAATATGGACGGCGCGCCATGGGACTACGGAATTGAACTGATACAAGAAGACATTGACCGGATTTCTGATGAACTGGAAATGGCCTTCAACCGCTACCCGGTGTTAACAGAGGTTGGCATCAAAAATTGGGTTAACGGCGCATTTACGTTTTCGCCAGATGGAAACCCACTCGTCGGTCCCGTGGCAGCGGTCCCGAACTATTGGCTTGCCTGCGGCGTCATGGCGGGCTTCTTGCAAGGCGGAGGTGTTGGAAAAACACTTGCTGAATGGATGATCCATGGCGAGACGGAAGCTGATGCGTGGCCAATGGATATCGCGCGCTATGGAGAATTTACTTCAAATCGTGAGTACATCCGCCAAACAACCGGACAGTTTTATTCTCGCCGATTCGTCATGACCTATCCCAATGAGCAGCTTCCGGCCGGCCGCCCCGTCAAGAAATCACCCGCATGGTCTGCAATGGATCATGCAGGTGCTCAGTGGGGCTGCAGTTGGGGTCTTGAAATACCGCTCATGTTTGCAGGGACGAACTTCTTAGAAACACCAACGCTCAAACGCTCAAACGCATTCGATGTGGTTGCTGAGGAATGCGCTGCTGTCCGTGAGCGCGTGGGCCTGCTCGATATCAGCGGTTTTTCAAGATATGAAGTAACAGGTCCCAATGCAGAAGCATGGCTCGGTCGCGTCCTCGCCGGTCGCCTACCGCCTCCCGGGAGAGCACGCTTGGCTCCGATGCTTGCACCCAGCGGTCGTCTAAAGGGTGACTTAACGGTGTTGAACTGGGGCGATCAAACCTGGTGGATTATGGGCTCTTACTATCTTCGCAACTGGCATATGCGCTGGTTCCATGATCATCGCGCAACAGGTGTTGAGGTTCGTGATCTCTCCGATGCGATGGTTGGTTTTGGCATTACGGGACCTCAATCCCGAAATCTGCTCTCGGCACTTATGCATCAAGATATCGATGCCGCTTTACCCTTTATGGGATGCGCCACCCTTGACGTCGGACTCATCCGGGCGCGAGTTGCCCGTCTTTCGGTTTGCGGGGAACTGGGCTATGAAATCAACTGCAGTGCCGCTGAGCATATTGCGTTGCGGGAACTCCTGCTTGCAGCTGGTGCCGAACATAATATAAGAGAGTTCGGCTTTTATGCGATGAATTCTCTACGTCTTGAAAAAAGCTTTGGTGTTTGGAGTGCTGAATTTACCCAGGACCGTACGCCAGGAATGACAGGTATGGACCGTTGGATTGACTGGTCTCGAGACGATTTTATCGGTCACGACGCAGCGGCCAAAGAGCGCTCTATTGACAGCGCTTCTCAACAACTGGTCCTACTTGAGATTGATGCTGACGATGCAGATGCGTCTGGGTACGAGCCTATCTGGCAAAACGATAAACGAGTTGGCTTTGTCACGTCCGGTGGTTATGGGCATCACACCGCCAAGAGTCTTGCCATGGGTTTACTGGATTTGGAACTTGACGAGAAAAACAGTCCACTCATGATCGATGTGGTCGGAAAACGGCGTAAAGCCCACGTACTACCCGAGGCCGTCTGGGATCCCAAAGGCGTCCGGATGCGGCAGTAAAGCGCTGTTAACCTGACAGTCCATACTCAGAGATAAATAAGAATGACCCGAGAACGCAGAAGATCAGACAGGACCGCATCACGCTCGACCCATCAACCCAGTAAGTCATGGCTGCGCATCAAAAATCCTTATCCCCCGATTGCACAATTCAGCGAAGACGAACTTGAAGCTATCCATCTAACGTCACTCAATCTTCTCCGCGATAAAGGCATCAAAGTGTTAAGTGCGGAGGCTCGTAATTACTACCGAAAAGCCGGGGCGCAAACTAGCGAAGACACGCTGATGGTGCAATTCGATTCCGACATGCTGCTCGAAACGATACGCCACGCGCCTTCAACATTCACAATGCATGGACGAGCGCCTGAAAGATGGTTTGAGGTTGGAGACAACAACCTGGTTTTTGCAACCGTTGGCGGTCCACCGCATTATTCTGACCTCGAGAATGGGCGGCGTGCCGGCACCCACGAGACCTTCTGCGACCTATTACGTATGGCGCAAAACTACGACGTGATCCATCTCACGACACCGATGGTCGAACCGCAGGATTTACCCATTCCGGTGCGGCACCTGCATATGACACGATCAGTAGTATCGCTAACTGATAAACCTACGTTTATCTATTCACGCGGTCGTGAAGCGGTTGCAGATTCGCTGGAAATTCTAAGAATTGCTCAAGGCGTTGATCAGCAAGCTTTTGAAGAGCGAGTGCACTGTTATACCGTGGTGAATGCTAATTCTCCACTGCAGCTCGACGAATTAATGTGCGCCGGCATCATTGACTTCGCAAAAGCGCGACAAGCCATGATCCTTACCCCTTTTACGCTCGCAGGCGCCATGGCGCCGGTCACCATTCCAGGCGCTTTAGCACAGCAAAATGCCGAGGCGCTCGCTGGTATTGCACTGGCACAAATTGTTCGACCCGGGGCGCCCGTGGTCTACGGCGGATTTACCAGCAACGTCGACATGAAAACCGGGGCACCCGCTTTCGGGACGCCCGAGT
This sequence comes from Pseudomonadota bacterium, assembly GCA_018672825.1. Lineage (GTDB taxonomy): Bacteria > Pseudomonadota > Gammaproteobacteria > Arenicellales > UBA868 > UBA868. The sequence continues at coordinate 52,410 of JABHUE010000023.1, forward strand.
ATGTAAAAGCGGCCTTTGCCTCAGGGCAACTTGCCCGACGGTACCAATTACCCTATCGAACCTCAAATGTAAACGCATCCAATGCGCCGGACGCCCAATCCGCCTACGAGTCACAAATGTCCTGCTGGGGTGCCATCATGGGAGGATGCAACATTCTGTTGCACGGGGCTGGCTGGCTGGAAGGTGGGTTGACCGCCTCTTTGGAAAAATTTGTAATCGACATTGAAATGCTACAAATGTTTGCAAGCCTAATGCAGCCTGTTGTCTGTGATCAAGATACTTTGGCGGTATCGGCCTTTGATGAAATCGAGCCAGGCGGACATTTTTTTGGCACACAACATACCCTCGAGCGATACGAAACTGCTTTTTACACTCCGCTTCTCTCAGACTGGTCAAATTTTGAAACTTGGACCGAAAGGGGTTCCATCGACGCCACCCAGCGAGCAAATCATATTGCGAGAAAAGCGCTGAGTGATTTCATACCCCCTCCCCTTGATGAAGCGAAACGTGAGGAGATTGATAGGTTTATCGAAAAACGTGAAAGGGCCGGCGGCGCGTCACTAACGGCATGAAGGGTACGAGACCTTAGGACGTCGATACTATATATTCCTAACCCGGCCCTCAACGTGATCGAATTATCTTAATGTCTGTGTTCGGAAAATTAGACTTACTACCACGGGTCTCTCTTGCGCATACCCCCACACCGATCGAACGACTCGATAACCTCAGTAAAGCGCTAGATGGTGGACATCTTTATGTCAAACGAGACGACTGTACAGGGCTGGCAATGGGTGGCAATAAAGCTCGTCAACTCGAATACTATTTTGGCGAGGCGGTTCAACAAGACGCGGATACTATTTTGATCACCGGGGCCGTGCAGTCAAACTTTGTCCGGATGGCGGCTGCAGCTGCTGCAAAACTGGACTTAGCATGCCATATCCAACTGGAGGAACGAGTAAACGACATCGGCGCTAACTACCGTGACTCGGGAAATGTGCTTTTGGATCACATTCTGGGTGCAACCATACATACTTATCCTGACGGTGAAGATGAAGCAGGCGCCGATGCCAATCTCCAGTCAATTGCGAACGAGTTACGTTCAGCCGGGAAGCGTCCGTATATTATTCCACTCGCAATGGGGCATCCGCCACTTGGCGCTTTAGGATACATTCAGGCTGCGATTGAATTGAAATCTCAATTAGAAAAATCTAATTTTGAAATTGATCAAATCTTCGTCGCTTCCGGCAGCGGCAGCACACACGCAGGTCTGCTATTTGGGTGTCGATCGCTCAAATGGCCTATCCGGATTACTGGAGTCTGCGTGAGACGTCGTCGCGAGCAACAGATAAACCGCATTGAAAAACGATGTCACGATATTTCGAGACTGCTTGATATTAATAATCCAGTTGATTCAAGTGATGTCGAGATTACCGACGAGACCTTCTCTCCGGGTTACGGGAAATTAAACGATCAGACACTCTCGGCCATTAAACTTTGTGCACGACGCGAGGGCTTGCTTCTTGATCCTGTCTATACCGGCAAAGCGATGGCTGCATGCCTTAATCATGTCCGTGGCACGCAAAAGAACCAATCGACGCTTTTTCTGCATACCGGTGGCACCCCTGGGCTCTTTGCCTACAGCCAGCAGCTCGACCCCGCGAATGAGAGCAGTCCCGTCAATCACGGAACTTATGATTAAGCGCTAATCGCAACCAAGGGGTATCCGCCTCATGGGGAGGCAGACAAGGCCTGTCCAACCGTCGAGCCAAACTCAGAAGGTCGCTCAACGACGGTGACCCCGCATTCGCGCAGGATGTCCACCTTCTCCTTGGCGGACTCGCCAACGGCTGAAACAATGGCGCCAGCGTGGCCCATCGTGCGGCCCTTGGGCGCCGTGAGCCCGGCGATATATCCCACTACTGGCTTTTTCATATGATCACGGGCAAATTCTGCCGCGGCCGCCTCCTGGGGACCGCCAATTTCCCCAATCATCAGTACGATCCGGGTTTGAAGGTCTTGCTCAAAGGTGGCCAGGTGATCCTTGAACGAACTGCCGTTGATCGGGTCTCCACCGATCCCGACGCTAGTGGATACGCCAATCCCCAACGCCTTAAGTTGTGATGCGGCCTCATACCCCAGCGTCCCAGACCGGCCGATAATGCCTACCTCACCCTGTTTGTAAATGTGCCCGGGCATAATACCGAGCAAAGCCTTTCCCGGACTGATCACACCCGCGCAGTTGGGCCCTATCAACTGCATGCGGTTTTCAGCCTTATAGCGACGCATATAGCGTTTAACCCGCATCATATCCTGAGCCGGAATTCCATCGGTAATACACACGCAAGTGGAAAGACCTCCATCGGCGGCCTCCATAATCGCGTCGGCTGCAAACGGTGGCGGGACGAACACGATACTCGCCTCAGCGCCGGTAGCGGCTACCGCGGCCTTCACCGTATCAAAAACGGGCAGTCCATGGTGGACCGTCCCCCCACGGCCGGGCGTAACCCCGCCGACCACGTGAGTGCCGTACTCCATCATCTCCTTGCTATGAAAACTGCCGATCCGGCCCGTGAAACCTTGAACCAGAACAGGTGTTTGATTGTCGATGACAATGCTCATATCCTAGCTCCCTCCATCACTGCGACCACTGATTTCTCGGCTGCCTCGGCGAGCGTGTCGGCGGTAATCAACGATACAGAACTTTCTTCAAGGATGCGTCGACCCTCCTCTACATTGGTGCCCGACAGCCTCACCACAACGGGCACCTCAATATCCAAATCCTGCATGGCTTTAACCACCCCCTGTGCGACCCAGTCGCAGCGATTAATTCCGGCGAAAATGTTAACCAACACGCCCTTCACATTTTCATCTGAAAGCACCAGATTAAACGCCTTAGCGACCCGCTCGGGCGAGGCTCCGCCGCCAATATCGAGGAAGTTAGCAGGCTCGCCGCCCGCGATTTTTATCATATCCATCGTAGCCATCGCGAGACCCGCGCCATTGATAATGCACCCAATATCACCGTCAAGCCCGACGTAGCTCAAGCCACGATCCTTGGCTTTCATCTCGCGGGGGTCCTCTTGGGACTTATCCCGCAACTCAGAGATCTGATCGCGCTTAAAGAGGGCGTTATCGTCGAAGGCCATCTTGGCATCCAGCGCTAAGACTCGACCGTCCACCGTGACAACCAGAGGATTAATCTCGACCATCGTGGCATCTAGATCGCGGAATGACCGGTAACACGCCTTTAAGGTATTTGCCACCTCAGTTACGATAGAGGCATCCAGTCCAAGGGCAAAAGCCACCTCCCGAGACTGAAAGCTCTGCAACCCGACTGCCGGTTCGATGACGATCCTGATTAGCGAGTCCGGGTCATTCTCAGCTACTTGCTCGATCTCCATACCGCCCGCTGCAGAAACCATCATCATGACCCGCTCGGTCTCCCGATCGAGGACAAAACCGAGATAGATCTCCCGATCAATTTCTGCAACTGATTCAATATAGAGACGGTAAACGCCGCGGCCACGAGGGCCCGTCTGGCTAGTCACTAACCGGCTTCCCAGCATTTCATCCGCAGCGGTCCAGACTTCCTGCTCACTGCTGCACACTCGTATTCCGCCGGCCTTGCCGCGGCCACCCGTATGTACCTGGGCCTTGACCACCCACCGGTTTCCCCCAATCTCGGACGCACGGTACTGCGCCTGCTCCGGACTGTAGGCGAGACCCCCTAGGGGAATCGGCACTCCAAAATCAGCGAGCAGTTTCTTAGCTTGGTACTCATGGATATCCATCGTTCCCCTCTCTTTATTTATTGATTGCCCGGTGTATCGAATATGAGTGGATTTTTATTTGTGCTTAACCCCGCGCTTAAATCAACGACTTGGTTTGGATCACATCGTCCATCGCCACCACGTTCTCAGCCATGCGGGCCGACGCAGCGTCAATCATCCGGCCATCCAACTGAGCGGCACCCAAACCTTTGGTAGCGGCCTCCGCAAGGGCAGCGAGGATACGCTTAGCCTTTTCAACTTCAGCGGCTGGGGGCGAGAAAACATCATTCGCCAAGTCAATTTGGGAAGGATGAATTGCCCACTTTCCCTCATAACCGAGTGCGGCAGCACGACCCGCTGCCAGTCGAAAACCTTCTGGATCATTGAAATCGCCAAATGGGCCGTCTACGGGTCGAAGACCGTACGCTCGGCAAGCAACAAGCATCCGGGAAAGACCGTCATGCCATTGATCGCCAGGATAGTGAGGGTTAAGGCCGCCTATGTTAGTGGTTCTGGCCCGACAACTGGCGGCGTAATCCGCCACGCCGAAGTGCATGGCCTCGAGGCGATCACTGGAAGTAGCGATCGCTTCAACATTGGCCATACCTAGAGTGGTCTCGATCAGGGCTTCGAGGCCAATACGGTGTTTGAGGCCGACCGCCGTCTCAATCTGGGAGACCATAGCATCGACCATGTAGATATCGCCAGGAACACCCGCCTTGGGAATCAGAATGGTGTCAAGGGATTCACCGGCCTGCTCAACAATCTCGACGACGTCGCGGTACATATAGTGAGTATCGAGGCCATTGATTCGGATTGAGATTGTCTTACCTGCCCCTCGCCAGTCAATGTCATTTAGGGCTTGGATAATGTTCGATCGAGCGGCAATTTTATCGTCAGGTGCAACCGCGTCCTCAAGATCTAGAAAGACGTAATCAACATTACTGGCTGCAGCTTTCTCAAACATTCCGGGGTTAGATCCAGGAACAGCCAATTCGCTGCGCTGTAGACGGCGGGTGCGCTCAGGAGTACGGGTGTGGCTCATAATTTTCCGATTAGTTAATATGGTGTACGAAAGTTGATATTACCGTCGGCGGAAAAAAGCCGACGGTGACATGAAGAGAGCTTGGATCTACCATGCGCTCAGTTTTAACATCTCAAATTTTCAGTTCTTCTGTTGAAAGAATACGACGAGTTCACTCTCGTAATGAGTGCGATTATTGATTAGGCGCATCACGAAAGGCTTATGTCATATAGACCGGGAGAGCCCAAGCGCAACCTGAGAACTTAGGGAAAAGAAGAAAACCGGAGCTAAGTCCAATGCAACACTCCTGCAGCGATGGAAAATTTTCTGCTTGTATCGCGCCAACAATACTCGTACTGTCGCACCGATGAAAAATACCCCGTCTCTTAGTGACGCTGTCCCGACACGAGCTGAAACCGCCGATGCGGCTCTGCGCGCGGACATCCGACGGCTGGGCCACCAATTAGGTGATACCCTTATCCGCCAGCATGGCAAGGACCTTCTGGATACCGTCGAAGAGGTGCGACATCTAGCCCAGAGACTGCGTCAAAACGCCGCTCCGGCCGGAGTCATTACCGAACTCACTGATCTGCTAGCGGGTCTCGATGGCGACCGCGCCATTCACCTTGTCCGAGCCTTTACGGTCTACTTTCATCTGGCCAATATTGCTGAACAGGAGCATCGCATTGAAGATCTTAATGTGGGAGGTACTCGCTCGGGCAGTCTTTTTGGCAAGACGGTAAGCAATCTACTTGAAGCCGGCGTCACAGCATCGGAAATCGGTAATCTTGTTAACCGTGCGGACTTCCGGCCGGTATTCACCGCTCATCCAACGGAAGCGTCCAGACGTTCAATTCTCAATAAATTGGCAACCATTGCCGATCTTCTAAAGGCGCGTGGCGATGCGCGCTCTACGGAGATTGAACGTGATCGTATTGATCGCCGAATTGATGAAATGATTGAGGCGATCTGGCAAACAGACGAGATTCGCCATGAAAAGCCCGACCCTTTTGATGAGGCTAAATTTGTCCTTTACTACCTCTCGCAAACCGTTAGCGAGGCGTTGCCCGATCTTTTTGACACGATCGCGGCGACTCTCGGAGACATTGGCCAACAATTAAATCCCGAACAGGTTCCGATCCGGTTCGGATCCTGGGTCGGCGGCGATCGAGATGGCAATCCAAATGTCTCTCCTGAAACGACGACGGCAGTTCTTAATCTACAGCGTGATCGCGCCATCACACTATTAATCGCCGAGCTTCGCGACCTTTATAGCGATGCTTCAATGAGTGGTCGGTTGTATAAAATATCTGAGGAGATAGCAGCGGCTATTGAGCATGACAAGACGAATCACCCCGAGCTGCTGACGCCAGCGCGACTCATCGAACCATACCGACTGCGCTGTGCGGTCATGAGTAAACGGTTAGTGGCGACACGTGCGCGAGGTGATGGCAGGTATCAATCACCCGGCGAACTTTCCGAAGAACTCGCCGTCATGGACCGCTCGCTGCGGGCACACGGCGGCGCATTGGTAGCCAATGGCCGATTAGCGCGAGTTCGGCGAATTGTCGGTGTGATTGGTTTTCACTTTGCCAGTCTGGATATTCGCGAACATGCAAGTCGTCACCACGAAGCTTTGAGTCAATTGTTTGACCCGCTCGATGTTGCGTACAGCGTCATGAATCCGGAACAACGACTCAGTCATCTCATTCAGGAATTAAATAGTCGTAGGCCGCTTGCGCCGCCTCATGGTCAAAATGAGCACGACAATCTCACTTTATTCAGAACACTTCGATCAATTATGGACCGCGAGGGTGATCATGTTATTGGAGCCTATATCGTATCCATGACGCGGGGTGTCGACGATATCCTGGCACCCGTGCTGCTCGCCCGCGAAGTGGGTCTCGTTGATATTGGACACGGTATTGCACGGTTAGACTTCGTTCCGCTTTTCGAAACCATCGACGATCTACGCGCCATTGGGCCCACCCTTCGAACGCTTTTCGGCGGACAGGCTTATCGCCAGCTTCTGGCCTTGCGTGGCGACTGTCAAGAAGTCATGGTGGGTTATTCCGACTCAAATAAAGATGGCGGCATCACAACGTCTCAATGGGAAATTCATAAAGCACTGCGCGTCATTAGAGAAGTCGCTGCCGATACCGGTATCCGAATTCGAGTATTTCACGGACGGGGGGGGACGATTGGACGGGGTGGCGGACCGACTCACGGCTCAATTCTAAGCCAGCCCAACGGCGTGATCGACGGCGAAATCAAACTCACGGAACAGGGCGAGGTCATTGCAGATAAATATGGTTTACCTGCTATCGCGCGACGAAATCTTAATCTCGCCGTCAGCGCAATGCTCGAAGGATCGCTCGCCCACAAAGCACCGCGGCACGATAACCACTCGATCACCGCGTGGTACGCCATCATGGATCAAGTCTCGGATGCTGCCTTTCTCGCCTATCGAGATTTTGTCGAGAATCCGGGACTTCCCGAATACTTTGCCTCATCAACCCCGGTCGAAGAACTCGGGTCAATGAATATTGGATCTCGACCTTCACGGCGCGGGACCGCGCTCGCAGGCATTACAGATCTTCGTGCAATTCCATGGGTTTTCGGTTGGACACAATCGCGTCAAATCATTCCCGGTTGGTTTGGTGCCGGCACCGGTCTCCAGGCGGTCATGGCAGCCGGATATAGCGATGACCTGAGACGGATGTATGCCGAGTGGCACTTCTTCTCCACCTTTGTCTCAAACGTCGAAATGACCCTCGCCAAAACAGATCTCGCAATTGCACGACACTATGTTGAGCGCCTGGTAAACCCGGCGCTTCACCACCTTTATGATCAAGTCGTAGAAGAGCACGCACTCACCGTTAAGATGATCACATCAATTACCGGAACCGAACTGTTATCCGACAAGCCTATGTTGCGTCGAACCCTTGAGGTGCGGGATGCTTACCTCGATCCTATTAGCGTGCTGCAGGTCGAGCTACTCACTCGCTGCCGTCAAGAAAAAAAGAAAGATCGAGACGATCAAATGCAGCGCGCGCTACTCCTGTCGATTAATGGCATTGCGGCTGGTCTTCGCAATACCGGTTAAA
>JABHUE010000073.1 GCA_018672825.1 Pseudomonadota bacterium
AAGACCAAAGAGAGGATGATTTTGCGAAAATGGTCAACGCCAACATTCTTGATTATCTTCGTAATGTTCACAGATTAGAGGTTCAAGACGTAAGTCAAAAAGACGCAGAGACCTATCAACTTTTGCTTGATTTTGAAAACCAGATTATTTCGATTCAGGTATCGCGAGATCAGGAGGCTGAGCAACGTCGAGAGGGGGCGTCGTCCCCAGAGGTCAGCTCATGACCGAAACGCTTATCAAGCTGTTAGTGGTGGGGGCTGTGGTTCTCGCAATATACTACGCGATGTCCCCGTATCAGAATTGTTTGAGAGCTGATGGAGACCAGAAAGACCCAGAAACGGTAAAAGCCTATTGCACCAAAAACACGGTTTGGTAGGGCTGGTATCGGTTTGTTCCGAGTATTTCGATGCGGTTTGTCTGAGTTATCGATTCAAATGGTACCGAGGGTCGGACTCGAACCGACACTTCCTTGCGGAAACCAGATTTTGAGTCTGGCGCGTCTACCAGTTTCGCCACCCCGGCATTTGAAACCTAAACTTTGACCACACAGGAATGAATGTTCCCGTGATTTAAGTGTCGAAGACGATCAACTCTGGCTTGATCGTCAAGATACTATTTTAACCGCTATTCCTAAAAGCGAAAGACCCAAATACGAAGCGAGTTAGCGAGAGGGGTTTTTTCGGGGCGCTTTAAAAAGCGGGTCGAAATCGCTTGACGCTCGGAATGGTCACCCCCATAGTTTTTGGATGCCTGAATTCCACAAGTTGGCCCCAGCCCTTGCTAAGACATTTTCAGAAGATGGCGTGGTGTTCATTCCGAATGCGATCGAACAATTTTGGATCGACCGCTTAGACAGCGGCATTCAAAAAAATGTTAACACGCCAACCGAGCGAGGCCGGATTTGGAATAGAGATGACCAGGGCCGGACTTGCTTCTACGATAGTCAGGCCTGGCGAGAGATTGCCGAGTATCAGGATTTTATTGAAAATTCACCGTTGGCATCTCTGGCGGCGCAACTTCTTGAGACAAATCGAGTTAACTTTTTTTTTGACGCGGTTTTTGTCCGAACACCGGGCGCCCAGTTCCGCACGCCATTTCATCAGGATGAACCCTATTGGTCGGTTAAAGGGCTTGATACCTGTTCTTTCTGGATGCCTTTGGTTCCGGTCGAGAAAAAAAGCGCATTAGAGTTTGTTCGCGGCTCACATCGATGGGCTCAGGAGTTCCGCCAAATGAATTTTGGCGATCTCACATCAGATGCGCGGGATCAGCGTCGTGAACTCAGTAGAAAAGAGTACGAGCCGTTTCCGGATATCGAAGGTCATCGCAACGACTACGATATCTTGAGTTGGGAGATGTCGCCCGGAGATTGTGTTGCGTTTAACGGTCGAATCATTCATGGCGGATCGGGAAATCTTTCTCCCGGCTGCGATCTGAAGGTATTTAATACGCAGTGGCTTGGGGATGATATCCGGGTGTGTTTTAGGGGGGAGGGGATGGACCCAGATCACTCCTCGGTTATGCGCGAGCACGACCTTAACCATGGGGACCGGATCGGGACCGAGCTTTATCCTGAGTTTTGTTTTGATTAGATCGATTGCCCGAAAGTCCGGATCAGCCCGACCGAAATTGCTGAAAAGATTCTCTGCGTGATGAATTCTTCAGGGGGGATTCGCTCTGTTTTTGGGTTCAACACGCTTAGCCAACGGAAAAAATAAATGACATCTAAACAGCCGAATATTCTTTTTATCCAAGCCGATCAGCTTAAGCCCCAAGTCCTTCCCATGTACGGGGGTCCTGCGATTACTCCAAATCTCGCTCAACTCGCTGATAACGGGGTTACATTTGAAAATGCGTACTGCAATTTCCCGTTATGCGCGCCTTCACGATTTTCAATGTTATCGGGGATGCTTCCGAGCAAGATTGGTGCTTATGATAATGGTGCTGAATTTCCGGCTAGTATTCCAACGGTTGCACACTATCTGCGGTTAGCCGGATACCGTACAACCCTTTCAGGTAAGCAGCATTTTGTAGGCCCCGACCTACTTCATGGATTTGAAGAGCGACTGGTTCCTGAGCTTTATCCTACTGATTTTTCATGGACGCCGCGTTGGGGCGAAGAGCGTATGTTATCCAATAACACGGCAACCGGGGTGACGAGATCAGGGATCGTGAAACGGACCGTTCAGATCGATCACGACGAGGCTGTTTTTTATCATGCCAAGAATAAACTGCATCAGTTTGCACGCGAAAACTCTGCGCCATTTTTTCTGAACGCCTCGTTTATTCATCCGCATGAGCCGTATTGCACCCTTCAGGAATACTGGGATCTGTATCGCCACGACGATATCGATTTGCCTAATACACCTTTACAGCCCGAGTCAGAACGAGAATTGCACACCACCAGAATGCTCCACCATGCCATGTTAGTTGATACCGGCATCTTGGAAGCGCACGTCAGGGTAGCGCGACACGGCTATTTGGGAAATGTTTCCTATTTTGACGAGATGGTGGGTGGACTCATGAAGACGCTTGAGCAAACAGGCCTTCTGGCGAATACCGTCATTGTGATTGCTGCGGATCACGGCGATATGCTCGGCGAGCATGGACTTTGGTACAAGAAGCATTTTTTTGAAGATTGTATTCGCGTCCCGCTCATTATCCATTGGCCTGAGCGATTTTCGCCGGGCCGTCATTCACAGCCAACCTCGTTGTTAGATCTACTACCCACCCTTTGTGATCTGGCAGGGATTGCGTCTGATGAAGTTGCGCCAGAACCGCTTGATGGCAGCAGTCTGTTGGGGGCGTGTGAGGGGCAAGCGCGTGACGAAAATAGTCCTGTCTTTGCAGAAATCACTTCTGAGGGGGTTCCTTCGCCAATGTTTATGGTTCGCAAAGGAAAACACAAACTGATCAGCGGCGGTGGCGCGCCGTCCGTTTTGTATGATCTAAAACGCGATCCTCATGAGTTGATCAATCTTGCCCGTGATTCAACTCATCATGAGATTCTTGATGAGCTGGAAGGACTGGTTCAGCGTCAGTGGGATAGCGAGAGACTATACGGTCAAGTGTCAATAAATCAGCGTCAACGACGGCTCGTCCACGCTGCGCATGACGTGGGGAAAACGCCAGCATGGGAGTATCAAAGTGAGGATCTGGCCGATTACTGGATTCACCGCGATTCCAAGGGCTATAACGACTGGGCCTGGAAAGGCATAAGCGAGGTTTAGATCTTTCACATTTAATTTTTTACGGTCGTGCAAAAATCGGAATGGTTAACTCACGTCAAATTTAATTGTTGACGAAAAAACGTAGAAGATTATTTTATGAAAATTATTTTGATGTTGTCAGTGTTGCTGGTTTTCACGACCGGCTGCGCCAGTTCGCTCCCGAACCTCGAGCCGGGTATTTACGTTCCAGGCGACAAATAAAAGGCCGACCGGCAATTTTGGTTTCGTAGAGTCGAGTATTGGAAACTCGCACTTGCCGAATTAGAAGTATCGATGCACTAACCTGAGTCTAAAATTCTTTGGCAGATGGCCTCGCCAACGTCATCGGTGGATGCTTGTCCACCCAAGTCGGGTGTATGGGGCCCGGTTTTTAATGTTTCTTCAATTGAGGTAAAGATCAAATCGTGTGCAGCGTGATACGAAGGAGCGCCATCGCCGAGAAACTCCAGCATCATGGCGCCGGACCAGATCTGGCCGATGGGATTCGCGATACCTTTACCGTAAATATCTGGCGCGGACCCGTGGACAGGCTCAAAAAGCGAAGGAAACGCTCGCTCTGGATTAAGATTTGCGGACGGTGCTATTCCAATGGTGCCCGTGGTTGCGGGTCCTAGATCGGAGAGAATATCGCCGAATAAGTTAGAGGCGACGATGACATCAAACCGACCAGGATCGAGTACCACCTGAATCGTAAGGCCGTCGATGTGGTACTGGGAACGACTGACTTCCGGAAAGCGTGCCCCAACCGCCGCGAAGCGCTCGTCCCAGTAGGGCATCGTGATCGAAATTCCATTTGATTTGGTGGCGGAAACAAGATTTTTTTTGCGCGCCATCGCAAGCTCAAATGCGAAGTTCATAATCCGGTCGACCCCTTTTCTTGTGAAAGTCGAAATTTGCTGGGCCATTTCTCGATCGGTACCCTCAAAGAGCCTTCCGCCCAACGATGAATATTCACCCTCAGTGTTTTCGCGCACCACGTAATAGTCAATATCGCCCGGTTTCTGGTTTGCCAGCGGAGACTTAACGCCAGGCATCAGTCGCACGGGTCGAAGGTTCACATACTGATCGAATTCTCGTCTAAATTTGATTAGAGAATCCCAAAGCGAGATATGGTCTAGTACTCGCTCTGGCCACCCCACAGCGCCGAAGAAGATGCAGTCATATTGGGTCAGTTGTTGTTTCCAGTCAGATGGCATCCAGCTTCCAATCTGATCGTATTGATCGCATGACCAGTTATATTCGGTAAACTCTATCTCGATCCCGAATTTTTTTGCAGCCGCCGAGACCGCTCGTACCCCATGAGGCATGACTTCTTTACCAATACCGTCCCCTGCGATGACTGCGATTTTGTGTGTTGATTTTTCGAGCATAAGGTTTGGATTGGGTGTTGATTGATGTCGTCAGAGTGTAACTTAGAGCGACAAGAGATAAGGTTTCAAGCAAGTTTGACCCGAAGGCTTGCCTTTTTGAGGATATCGGTAATCCTTGTCACATTTCGGGTGCGACGATTAACTTGGGGATATTAATGACAAATTATGTTTTCAAACCAGCTCGGCAACCGTATCTGCCAATTTGCGAAAGCGAACACCAGTTTCCGGTGCGACGAATTTATTG
>JABHUE010000100.1 GCA_018672825.1 Pseudomonadota bacterium
AGTGCAGACCTCCCATTGAAATTTCAAGATTCGCTTTGCTTTGAAAAAAGATGGGACTGGAGTGGCGTTGAATATCAGAAAACGTCAGAGGCTTGGCTGGGTAAATTAGACGCGGCTCATGATGACGTCTTTGATATTTTTTCTGAAACCTACGGGAGAGCGAACGCGAAGATGTGGGTGAACCGTTGGCGCGTATTTTTTATGGCATGTGCCGAGTTATTCGGAATGCACGGTGGAGATGAATGGCGGGTTTGTCATTATCTATTTAATAAACGTTGAGGAGTTTGAGTGAAACGAATTTTTGGGCGCAAGAGCGCGTTAATAGCAGTACTCATCGCGGCAGTTGGGACTACCGCATGTTCTTTTCATGCCATGGCGGTTGAGCCACTTAAGCCAGTTGGTTATGTGGACCTGGAGCGCTTTATGGGACCCTGGTATGTCATCTCGTCGACGCCTACCTTTATCGATAAAGAAAGTTTTAACGCGATTGAGGAGTACACCTTAACTGACGATGGCACGATTCAAACAAAATTTTCATTCTTTGACGGCGGTTTTGATGGACCGCTAAAGACCTATCATCCCAAGGGTTTTGTAAAGGAAGATGGCTCAAATGCAGTGTGGGGCATGCAGTTTGTTTGGCCGATAAAGGCGGATTATCAGATCGTTTATCTCAATGACGACTACACACGCGTCATTGTCGCTCGTGAAAAACGAGATCTAGTATGGCTAATGGCGAGGGAGCCATCGATCCCGGACGATGAGTACCAGGCGCTGTTGGCCCAAATTGTCGCGCTGGGTTACGAGGAGTCCAGTTTGCGCCTGACGCCTCAGAAATGGGATTAGTGCCAGCCGGTGGAAAACCCGGGCCAGCTACCAAAAGCCTTTTTTTGGTCCTTCCTGGACAATGCTTCTCGATTCGAGAGTTAAAGCCCTGGCTGGATTGCACTTTTATTCTGTCTGAGTGTAGCTTTACCGTTGTTGGAGAAACACATCATCAACTCAAAATGGTGATGATGCTGGCGTCCTTACGTGAGTACGCGAACACCCTCCGAGCCGCTGGAGCGCATGTTTGCTATTACCCTCTTGATGGGCTGGAAGGTGATACGTTTTTAGAGCAAATGACTCGAGCGATGAAAGAGTCAGGTGGTAAGGACCTTATCCATTTTGAGATTGAAGACCAACCCGCGGCTCAGGAAGTCAGTGATTGTACAAATCATTTAGGATTAAAAACCACGATACTTCCCAGTCCAATTTTTCTCTGCTCTCGAGAGGGATTCGCTGATTATTTGGCAAAAGAATCCCGTCCTCGAATGGTCAGTTTTTATCGCCAGCAACGGGTCCGTTTGGGTATGCTGGTTGATGAACATGGTGCGCCGACCGGAGGTCAATGGAGTCTGGATGCCGAGAATCGGCGACCGTTAGCGAAGGAGGTTGAACCTCCATCGCCCCGGTTCCCGCGCCCCAGTGAGTCCACCCAGCAGGTAATGCGTTTGGTTGCGGAGCGTTTCTCGACTTATCCTGGTGATGCCAGTCGATTTCAATATCCCGTTAATCATCGCCAAGCGAAGCACTGGTTGGACTCATTTATAAAAGAGCGCCTCAACCTGTTTGGTGACTTTGAAGACGCACTCACCACCCGTTCCGATGTTGTTTTTCACTCTTTGATCTCGCCCTTGATGAACTTCGGATTGCTCGACCCCCGACAGGTCCTGACGGCTGTATTTAAGTTTCATCAAAAAAATCTGGTTCCGCTGAATAGTCTGGAAGGCTTTGTTCGACAGGTGATTGGTTGGAGGGAGTTTGTGAGGGGCATCTATCATAATTTTGGTGATGAACAACGAAACGGTAATTTTTTTAACCACTCCTCGGGACTTACCGATGATTGGTATAAAGGGACGACGGGTATTGACCCCTTGGATCATGTCATCCAAAAGACTCAATCTATGGGCTGGGCGCACCACATCGAGCGTTTAATGGTGGTGGGCAATCTGATGAATCTGGCTCGTATTCACCCGCAAGCGGTTCATCAATGGTTTATGGAGATGTACGTTGACTCGGCTCACTGGGTCATGGGGCCTAATGTCTATGGAATGGCGCTTTTTAGCGATGGTGGGATTTTTGCGACAAAGCCCTATATTTGCGCTTCGAGCTATATCCGAAAAATGGGCGACTATGGAAAAGGAGACTGGTGTGATGTGGTCGACGGCCTTTACTGGCGTTTTGTGCATGACCATCAGGCGTATCTCGCAAAAAATCATCGAACGGCGATGATGCCGAGAAATCTGGCACGGTTAAAGGCCGATCGTCGCGAAACTATTTTTAGCGCGGCAGATGATTTCCTGAAGCGAAAAACTGTTATCCCGACCGTCTGACATCCCATGGAATACGCGTCGAGGCGCGCAGAACCCAGGCAATATAAGGACTTTTTTATGAGGATCGAAAGATCGGGATAACCCTGATTTTGGGGATTGATCGGGTCTATCAAGGCCAAACTTGCTTAAGGTAGACTACCTTCAGTTTTAAACTCAATAACCCAAATTAAAAACTCATATGGCTAATCGTTTCACTACATTTCTTTTATTATTTTTAGTTGGCACCGCCGCGTTTGCTCAATCTATTCCCCAGCAGGTGATCGATAAGGCCGCGACTCTTATTCCGAATACATTGCCAGACTCGGTTGAGGCGACACCCGTGTCTGGCTTATATCAGGTCAGTTTTGGAATGCAGGTGGTTTACTTATTTGAAGACGGCAAGCATCTTCTCAGTGGTGATCTGATCAATTTGGAGGCGGGCGCCAATCTCACGGAAGACGCTCGAAAATCTGGACGTAAGTCGGTAATTGATAGCCTTGATGAAGAGGGCATGGTGATTTTTACGCCTAGCGAGACCCAAAGCACAATTACGGTGTTTACGGATACCGAGTGTGGCTACTGCGTACGTTTGCATCAAGAGCTACAGCAGGTGTTAGACGGTGGAGTTCGAGTTCGGTACCTTGGCTATCCGCGAGCCGGATTGGGTTCCAATTCTCACAAGACATTAGTGTCGGTCTGGTGTGCCGAAGATTCCCAGAATGCGATGAACGACGCCAAAAGCGGGCAGCCGGTTGAGCCGGTGGTTTGTGAAACGCCGATTGAGCAACATATGCAGGCCGCTGAGGCGGTTGGCGTTCGAGGGACCCCGACTATCGTGCTACAAGATGGCAAGTTGATTCCGGGTTATGTTCCTGCCGGTGAGTTAATTCCAATGGCCAATGCTGCGGCGCTCAATTAGTTTGTATATGCGATATATCAGACACCTTGGATTTGCGGGTGTCGTTTCAGCTGCGATGTTTTTTTTGGGCCTGAACAGTTCGATTGCTTCAGCCGAGCAGGCACTTGTCCCTGTTGATAATGAATTAATTTTTCGACCCGAGCTCGCGTTGATCAATATGCAAGGTGAGCGACGGCACCTTGAGGATTACAAGGGACGAGTTTTGCTGGTCAACTTTTGGGCAACCTGGTGCCCGCCTTGCGTAAAGGAGTTGCCCTCAATTGCCAAGGCGCGAGAACTACTCTCTGATGAAGCGTTTGATGTTTTAGCGATTAATGTGGGCGAAGATAAGACGCAAATCGAGAGTTTTTTGCGCACCCGTCTTGGCGGCGTTTTGAATCTAGAAGTATTAGTTGACGATAACCTGGTGGCGGTAAAAGACTGGAAAGTTCGCGCATTACCGACGACCTATATTGTTGATCACACGGGTCGAGTCGTTTATTCCGCCATGGGCGAGCATGATTTTTCAGACTCTGCGGTTATTGATAAAATCCGCGAGTTGATTCGTACGATTCCGGATTAATCCTTCTCCCCCATAGAGGACTGTCAACGTGATGAGATCAATCCGATTCTTAATTCCCTTGCTGCTTTTTGTGGTGATCGGGGGATTTCTTGCTGCCGGGCTAAAACTGGACCCCAGAGAAGTCCCTTCCCCATTAATTGATAAGCCCGCGCCCGCGTTTAGTTTGCCCCAGCTGTTGAAAATGGAGGGCTCAATTGACACAGCGGACTTAAAAGGTGAAGTTTGGATACTGAACGTATGGGCTTCTTGGTGCGTGGCGTGTCGGGCTGAACATTCGCTATTGAATCAGTTTGCCGCTCGCCAGCTGGTGCCGTTAGTGGGTCTGAACTATAAAGATGCGCCATCGGATGCCCGTTCGTGGTTGCGGGAGCTTGGCAACCCTTACGACATCGTCGCGGTCGACCGAGAGG
>JABHUE010000096.1 GCA_018672825.1 Pseudomonadota bacterium
CAGCGATTACACAAGCGGGTTGATGGAAAGCACCAATCATATTTTTACCCGCAGGATGGTTTACCGCGGTCTTGCCGCCGACGGCAGAATCTACCTGCGCTAATAAAGTGGTAGGAATTTGGATAAAAGGGACACCCCGCTGATAGCAAGCCGCCGCAAACCCAACTAAATCGCCAATCACACCGCCGCCGAGCGCGACTAACGTCGCATCTCGACTGAATCGATTTTGCAAAAGCGTATCAAATACGCACTGGAGTGTCTCGAGGCTTTTGTACTGTTCACCGTCAGGCAGCGTTTGGAAAATCGCACGGCGGTCCCCCAACAAACCAATCACGCGATCAAGATAAAGGGGGGCCACTGTTTCATTTGTGACCACTAAAACGTCATCGCCGGGTATGTATGCAGAAACTGTACTGGGTTTCGCGAGCAATCCGCTGCCCACGATTATGGGATAACTGCGACTCCCAAGGTCAACGGTTAGCGTTGCCAACGTTTTCTTATCTCGTTGCAGATATCCTTGGCGACCGCATGCGGTGATCTCGAGTCAGTTTCAAAAATAATATCAGCTTCAGCTCGATATAGAGGTTCACGCTCCTCCATAAGCGCCTCGAGCACTTTCCGGGGATCTTCGCCCGTATTCAGCAATGGGCGGTTTTTACTGGACCGCGTCCGCTCAACCAGCATCTCTAGAGTCGCATGCAGATAAATTACAAGACCGTTATGGCGCATCGCCTTCCGGACGTCTTCTCGAGTGACCGCACCACCGCCTGTGGCCAGAACAATATTTTTGCGCTTCACCAACTCAAAAATCTCTTTTGCCTCTCTCTCCCGAAAACCCGCCTCTCCTTCGATATCAAAAATAGTACTGATGCTAACGCCTGTACGCTCTTCGATCTCTTGATCTGAGTCCACAAAGTCCATCCCCAAACTCTTTGAAAGAGAGCGGCCGACAGTTGTCTTGCCTACGCCCATAGGGCCCACTAGATAAATATTGCTCGCAGATATCATGACAAGGCGCTAAGAAGCGTAGTAGTAATGGTTAAGAAATCAGCCCGATGTCAGTACTGGATTGACAATGCGTGGCGTCAGAAAAATAAGTAGCTCACTGCGATTATCAAGGATTCCTTTGGTTCTGAAAAGGGGGCCAAGGATGGGAAGGTCCCCAAGCACCGGAACTTTGGACACATTATCGGCTGTTTGCTGCTCGTAGATCCCGCCCAGCACAACGGTCTCTCCATTATCCAACAGCACCTGAGTTCTAACCTGGAGTGTGTTGATATTCTCCTCAGTTGCCGAAACGAACGAATCTTTTGTCAAAAAGACATCAAGAATAACGCGGTCATCTGGCGTGATCTGGGGTGTCACCGTTAGACCTAAAACGGCTTTTTTAGTTACAACGGTTCCTTCTCCAAGTGTGTTTGTCGTAAAGATACGCTCTTGACCTTGTTCAATGTGAGCCTCCTGTTTATCTGCCGTTAACAATCGAGGATTCGCCACGATCTTCCCGTTACCTTCGGCTTCCAACGCTGAAATCTCAAGATCAATCAAACTGGCCCAGCCTGCGCCGGCCTTAGCAAGCGTTAAGGCGTAGGATGCGGGAGAAACCGACCCAATACCTTGCGCGGGAAAATTGACGCCTAAAGAGCCATCACCACTTGCACTTACGCCATCCGTCCGAATAGTTCCCGTGTTGGATAACGAACCAGAACCCATTGCCGTCCCAAGACTGGTGTTACTGTTTATGCCAGTAAGTCCAAGTTTAACGCCAAGGTTTCGACTGAAATTTTCTTTTGCCTCTACGATACGTGTCTCGATCAAAACCTGCTTGACCGGTCGATCTAATTCAGCGACCAGTTTTCGAATTTCACGGATCTTGCTTTGAGTATCCTGTACCAGCAAAGAATTGGTGCGCTCATCAACCGTTACACTCCCACGCTCGGAGAGCAAGCGATTCTCTTCTGTCTGCACCTCTGCTACCGACACGTTGCCAAACATGGACTGCTGAACATTTGGCTCTATTGCTCGAACCGATTTTAGAAGTTCGCCAATATCTTCAGCTTTCGCATAGTTGATTTGGATTAGATCAGAGACTAAAGGCTCTAATTCACTGACCTGTCGGGACGCTTCAAGCGCTAAACGTTCCTGATTCGCAATCTCCTCGGCGGGCGCGATCCAAACCACATTACCCTGCTCCCGTCTCGCAAGACCTTTGGTTTGCATTATCGTATCAAGCGCCTGATCCCAAGGCACATCCTTAAGGCGTAAGCTCATTTCTCCCGTAACTGTATCGCTGATTACAAAATTTAAACCCGTTTCTTGCGCAATCTGCTGAAGGGCGCTTCTTATGGAAATATTCTGAAAATCAAAGCTAATTAAATTTCCACTATAGATTGCCGATTCAGATCCTTCAGTTACACCAGCCAGTTTTTCGGAAACTTCCAAGATAAATCGCTGTCCGGTTTGAATGGAGACAAAGTCAAAGCGGCCATAGGGCGTGACCACAATTCGAACGCCGCCTTCAGTCGCAAATGCATCAACAAACTGCACTGGCGTTGCAAAATCAACGACATCAAGGCGTTTCTGAAGCGAGTTGTCCATATTTGCATCTGCGATATCGATCACAATCTCACCCAGATATTCCCGCACGTCAACTCTCGCATCTTCATCCTCAAATTCGAGGATTACTCGCCCGGCAGAATCAGGCGTTCGCCTGAAATCTATTTTTGATAGTTCAACACCATTGACTCGAGATATGTCCGACGCACTATCGACTTTTGGAGCGTCCGCAAAATTTGAGGTCGACGCCACTGGATTAATAATCAACGTCATGCCGTCACTTCTATAGATCGTCTCAAAACTGGCCGGCGCACTAAGATTAACAACAATCCGAGATCGCTTGTCGTCTTCAGCGACAAGCAGATTCTCAACAGCGCCCCGACCAACCTCTATCACGGAGCTCTCAATCTGTTGATCCAAACCAAAGAAATCAAGCACGAGCCTATCAGGTCCGGTGGTCCGAAACATGCGCGGCTTCTCAAAGGGACCATCCGCATCTAAATCAATCTGGACTTTTCCACTGGGGAGGTACGTATGGGTAACCGACGTTAATGAGATCGAGTCTTGAGCCCAACTCACTGAAGGCAGATAACTCGCCACAACGACGATGGCCAAAATCAGTCTCAGGCAGTTGATGGAAGAAAGGCGATGTTGCATAGCGTTGAATCTACTCGAATTCAAAAACAATTACTCACCGTTCGTCATTTGAATCGAACGAACTTCCCAACGCCCCGATGCACCCTGGAGCCGCTCTTCGATCTCAAGACTGCCTGTCGATTCGTCAATCTGAATTATTTTTCCAGTATTTTGTCCCAAATAGGACCCAACAACGACTCTGTAAATCTGACCATCTGGCGCATTAATCAGGGCCCAATTCTGTCCATCGAGACTCATTGTTCCCACTAATTTCAATGCGTCCAGCGGAAAATCCTCGAGAGGCTCTCGAGATCTAGTGGCATCAGGTGCGAGTGGATCAGGTCCAATATCCGGCTCCACGCCATCATCTTCTTTACCAAAAACATTACCGGGCGCAAACGGATCTCGGGCCTCGTCAGCAGTATAAACAACCACCTCGACCGACGGCTGATCGGGTAACCCTTCAACTTGGGGTACCGTATCTTGATGAAGTGTCAAAACATAGCGTTCAAGGTCGGCAAGGGTGCGCTCCTCAGAACACCCGAACATTAAAAAAGTAACTAGCCCTAAACTCAATGCCCTCGTTACCATGCTCAACCCAAGACTCTCCACGTTAAAAACCGTCCGGAAGGTAGCTATAGGTCTGAAGCATTAACGAAGCGCTAACACGATTGTCATCCCCCGAGCTCAGCCCCATCTCCCCGACCGTGACAATCCTGGGCATCTGAGCGAGGTCACTTATAAAATTCGCAATCTGGTGATATGACCCTTTTACTTCAACGAGAATAGGTAAAGACGCATAAAACGTCTCCAGGACTTGCGATTGGGGATCAAAAACCACGAACTCTAAACCACGGCGAGCCCCTGCCTCAGTGATATTAACAAGCAGAGAGGGGACCTCTGAACTGTCAGGTAACTTTTCCAACATCGCTGACAGCAACGCTTCAATCTCGGTCATCTGCTTCTTGTAAGCCGGGAGATTAACGACCATTCCCTTTTTGACATCAAAACTTTGTTTAAGTTCTATTTCGGCGTTCCGGGATGACGCTAGCGAGGACCTCTGGCCTTCAAGCAAAAAATACCAAGATAAGAAAACAAGGGTCAGACACCCAACAAACGCAGTAATTACGATGAACCACGCGGGCCAATCGCTTGGCTGGTTCATATCAACACGTTTCAGATCATCCTGCCAACTCATGCGCCAGGTCCCTTTTTGCGAGTCACGGTTTCCCCTCGTTAATCTCTTCCGGCTCACCGGATTGAGTCGAGGAAACCCATAGCTCGAACTCCTGGGTTTCGCCCACGTTAATTAGGTCAAGTTTTGGGCGATCGAACGATGGCGTGCCTGTCAACTGCTCCATAAGCGCAGAGATTCGGGAACTAGATTGTGCGACTCCTGTAAAGCTAATCCCATCGGGAGTTCTTTTTAGGGATGAAAAGAAAATTCCTTCAGGCATGGAAGTTGCGAGTTCCATCATTCCCCGAACCAGTTTTGGTCGCTCAGCCTGCAATCGATTGATCACTTCCATTCGCGCCATCAGTTCCTCTTTTCGCTTCTGGATATCTTTAATCTCTTGCAATTGACGCTCAACTCGCGAAATCGCCTGCTTCAAAAACTGGTTACGGCTATTCTGGTAACTGATATCCGCATTCTGCTTCCACCACACCCCTGCAAGACCCATAAGAGTGGCCGAAAAAAATATTGCAGCAATTGTGATAGCCGTTCGTCTTTGACGCTGGCGACGCTCATCTCTCCACGGCAGTAAATTGATGCCTGAGATCATCGAGCACCTCGCACTGCCAACCCCACGGCTTTAGTCATTATAGGCCCATGGCGAGCCACTAACTTACTTGCTCGAATTCGACTCCCCGTCGCAAAAGGATCGGCAATGAGCGTGGGAACACCAATATAAGACTCAATCTCCCGGGCAACCTCAGGAATTTGCACGCAGCCCCCACTAATCAGTAGCGCGTCAACATGCGATAAACCATGTCGGGTCGACAGACAAAACTCCAGCCCACGGGCCGCTTCACGCGCCATTGCTTCTCGGAAAGGTTTAACCAGATCCTGCTGATAGTTTTGTGGCAACTCCCCGGTTCGTTTGAGCGCCTCTGCCTCTCGATAGTCGATTCCATAACGTGAGCGAATATTTTCGGTCAAAATCCGGCCGCCAAAACTCTGATCCCGACCATAAACCGATCTGCCGTCCATAAATAAATCGAGGCGCGTTGTCACGTCGCCGAAACTCATAAAAGCAATTGCCCGGCCTTCCAGGGATTCCCCCAATGTTTCAGCAACAAATTCATAGCCTCTTTCAATCGCAAATAGTCCAGCATCCACAACAACCGCCTTGAGTCCTGCGATCTCCAGAGCAGCAGCATAGTCTTCGACAATTTCTCTCCTGCACGCAGTAATCATAACTTGATCATCACTGCCATCCCGCGCGCCGCCTGATACTGCAAAGTCAAGATATATCTCCTCAAGCGGATGTGGAATCTGCTGAGCCGCCTCGATCATGACCTGCTCTTCGATCTCACCGTCACTTAACCCAGCAGGAAGGTTGATCGTCCGAGTAATCACATGGGTTTGGGAGACAGCAACAATCGCCGACTTACGCGAACTCTTTGAATGAGTAACGGCCCGACGAATAGCTTCACTGGTCGCTTCGAGATCATTAATACCGTGCTCGATAATTGCATTTTTTGGGAGGGGCTCAAATCCCGCGCGGTCCGCTCGATACCCTTTACCGGAAGTCGACATCTCGAGGACTTTTACCCCTGCACTGCCAATATCGATTCCGAGTGCGGCGGGTGTTTTACTTGATAGGAGACTCATAGGATGAAGTTTACCGCGAGGATAAACTTCACTGCGAACATCCTTTTACTTCTTTTAGTCGATCAAATTCCCGCATTTGGTAAAATACCCCCCAAGAGCCCGATATCCGTCGAGCATCACCGCCCATCATGCAAAGAAGGCATCTATGCGAATTCGCACGCTTGCTTGGCTCCTAATCGGACTTGCCGCCACGGCAGTCTTGATCATAAGCAGCGCTGTCGCGATCATTTGGGGCGATCTCCCCAAAATCACCGAGGTCCAAGATATCCGGTTAAAAGAACCCCTTCGGATATACACAATTGATGGAAAGTTAATCGGTGAATTTGGGGACGAGCGGAGAATTACGGTCAAGATTAGTGACACCCCGCAACCCCTTATAGACGCTATTCTGGCTGCAGAAGATGATCGGTTTTACGCTCATCATGGTATCGATATTTTTGGGGTCGCAAGAGCTATTTTTGCCAATCTAAAGTCAATGCGAACCCGCCAAGGCGCGAGCACGATCACGATGCAAGTGGCGCGCAATTACTTCTTATCTCGGGAAAAGACCTACAAGCGAAAAGTAAAGGAGGCCTTACTTGCGTTCAGGCTAGAGCGTGAGCTGGAAAAATCGCAGATTCTTGAGTTGTATTTGAACAAGATTTTTCTGGGGCATCGCGCCTATGGGTTTCAAGCCGCATCATCTTTTTATTACAACAAACCACTCTCTGAATTATCTCTTGCCCAAATTGCAATGCTGGCAGGACTACCCAAGGCGCCTTCGACAAGTAATCCTGTTAGCAATCCACAGCGAGCATTGAATAGAAGAAACTACGTACTCGGCCGCATGCACGACTTGGAATTTATTTCTGATGACAAATTTCTCCGGGCAAAATCTGAGCCGATTACCGCCAATCGACACCGACTTGAGATCGAACTCGAGGCGCCCTACGTTAGCGAAATGGTCCGTGAATATATGTTTGAACAATATGGGAGGGCGGCTTATGAATCTGGGTATCGGGTCTACACAACGGTCGACTCCAATTTTCAACAGAGCGCAAATAAAGCAATCGTCGACGGCTTGATCGCATACGGAGAGCGCCGTGGATTCAAGGGTGCTTCAGGGCGAATCGATCCCGTTCTTCATGATTCAACTGACAAACGAATCATCGAATTACAAAAATTTCCTGGGGTAAGCAATTTACAGCCCGTTATGGTGCTTCGCCCCGGGGGGGACGCAATTGAAATCCTGACCTCAACGGGTATCCATAAGTCACTGAGTTCTGACAGCTGGCGCTGGACAAACAAAAGTCCTTCGCAATTACTGCACCCAGGTGATGTTGTTTACCTTTTCAAAGCTGAAACCGGAGCTCGACTCGCAAATATCCCTAAAGTGCAAGGCGCTCTGGTTTCTCTCAGTCCGAGCGATGGATCCATACTCGCACTAACCGGTGGGTTTAGCTTCCGTCAGAGTCGCTTCAACCGTGTTACACAGGCCCAAAGGCAGCCCGGATCCAATATAAAACCATTTATTTATTCCTCAGCGATAGCAAATGGTTTTACAGCTTCCACCTTGGTCAGTGGGGCGCCAATTGTGATTGAAGATAGCATTGGTGGCGCCTGGCGACCCCAAAATTACAGCAAGAAAGTCTTCGGTCCAACTCGACTTCGAAAAGCACTTAGCCTCTCTCTAAATCTGGTTTCTATTCGATTGGTAAGGGCGCTTGGTATCGATACCGTGCGTGCCTATCTTGGAAGATTTGGTTTTGATTCCGAGCGTCTCCCCAAAGGGCTGTCTTTAGCGCTTGGCTCGGCAACAGTAACGCCACTGGAGATTGCTCGAGGATATGCCAGCTTCGCAAACGGCGGTTACTTAATCAATCCTTTTCTTATCGCACGAATAGAAGATCAGGATGGCGCGATCGTTGAGTATGCAAATAGAGAAATGATCTGCCCTGACTGTCCAGCGCCCAAAACGAAAACCAGCTCAAATCAAAATAGAACTGTAGATAGCCGGTTTGCCCCACGCATTATCTCTGAGGAAAACGCATTTATTGTCGATAGCCTAATGAAAGAGGTTGTCAGTAACGGAACAGCGAAGGCCGCACTGCAGTTAAATCGCTCAGATCTCGCTGGGAAAACGGGAACCACTAACAATTACTTTGATGCTTGGTTTACTGGATACAATCCCGATGTTGTCACAAGCGTATGGGTCGGTTTTGACTCACCTCAGGATCTCGGCAAGGGTGAATCGGGCGCTCGGGCGGCGCTTCCGATCTGGATAGACTACATGCGTGTCGCGTTGGAAAACCGTCCTGATCTTGAACGTGAAATCCCCGAAAAAATCGTTGAACTGCGCACTAATCCAATCAGTGGATTGCGGGCGACAGAGGAAGAATCTGATGCCTACCTCGAATTTTTCGTGCGCGGAAGCGAGCCGCCGTTCCCTGATCCTGAGTCGTTAATCGACCCCATCCAGGGTCTGTTCTGAAAAATCACCAACAATCTTGGCAACTTAAAAGATCACTTCCACACTCGATGACAGCGAACTTTGCAATGTCAGGAGTAAGGCTAGCACTGATAACATTGGTGAGCTTGACATCACTCAGTTAAAGCAGAGTCAGTGACAGAGTTTGTGTTCTTTTTCTTTTTTGAAATTTTCTTCTTGATGGTTTTTTTCTTTATTACTTTCTTCGCTCTTTTTGGTCGCGCGGCCGGTTTATCCTCAATTTTCCAACTCCCTTCTCGGAAGAAACCTCTCCATCCTGTCGCCTTCCCATCGATTTCAGTCATGACATACTGCTCTTTGGTTTTTCGACTAAATCGAATTTGAGCAGGATTCCCGTCCGCGTCATGGGCCGGCGCGTCAGCCAAGTACCGATGCTTTGGATCGAGCTGCTCAGCAACCGTAAGCACCTCCACAACCAAAGGCGCACGCGTTTCCCGGTTGCGAGGAAACTTGCTGGCGGCTAGAAATAATCCAGATGCTCCATCGCGCAGTAAATAAAAATCATCTACCTTCTTACAAGGCAAATCAGGCATTGGAATGGGATCGGCCCTAGGAGGTGCCGGCTCGCCGTTTCGTAATAATTTTCGAGTATTTTTACATTCATCAGAAGAGCAGCCGAAATATTTTCCAAAACGCCCCGTTTTAAGCTGCATCTCCGCGCCACATTTATCACACTCTAATGTGGGGCCATCGTACCCTTTGAGCTTAAACTCACCGGATTCAACCTCAAATCCGGAACAGTCCGGGTTATTCCCGCAAACATGGAGCTTACGATTTTCATCCACAAGAAATGAGGTCATGGCGCTTTGACAGATGCTACAGCGTTTGACCGTGACTAACTGTCTCGCTTCGTGATCATCATCAACGGTAGCTTCTTCAACGTCCTCTCCAGGAATAAGATTTATGGTCTGAGTACATCGCTCTTTCGGCGGCAACGCATACCCTGAACACCCCAGGAATACGCCGGTTGCACCGGTTCGAATTTGCATCACTCTCTCACAGGCAGGGCATTTAATGTCAGTCTCAGTGGGTAGATTTGCGCGCATGCCTCCAACCGCCGTCTTACCCTCTCCTTCGCCCCGAGCCGCTTCAAGTTTCTGCTCAAAACCACCATAAAAATTATCGAGTACCTCTTTCCAGTTCCGGCGACCTGACGCGACTTGATCTAAAGTTGCCTCCATTTCCGCCGTAAAACCATAGTCCATCAAATCGGAAAAATTTTCCCGAAGACGATCTGTCACAATCTCGCCCATTTTTTGAGCGAAGAATCGACGATTGATCAGTTTCACATAGCCGCGATCCTGGATCGTCGAGATAATTGAAGCGTACGTGGATGGCCTACCAATACCTCTTTTCTCCAATTCTTTCACCAGGCTGGCTTCAGTAAAACGTCCCACTGGCTTCGTAAATTTTTGTTCTGGATCCAGTTCAATGAGAGTCAATACTTCTCCTTCCGGTATATCAGGCAACACTTCGTCTTCCTGCTTGCCCATTGGCGGGAGGGCTCGCGTCCAGCCATCAAATTCCAGTATTCTCCCTTTTGCCTTTAACTCAAATGTTGCGCAAGTTACCTTGATCGTAGAGCTCAAGAATCGGGATTTTGTCATTTGTGAGGCAACAAAATAACCGTGAATGAGGGAATACAAACGCTCTTGATCGCGCTCTAAACCAAGCTGATTAATATTCTGGTAGGCATCAGTAGGGCGTATCGCCTCGTGAGCTTCCTGCGCACTTTCCTTGCTCGAATAAAAATTCGGCGTCTCGGGCAGATAACCATCGCCATATTCACTTTGGATAAATTTTCGACAAATAGACAACGCGTCTGCACTTAAATGGGTCGAATCCGTCCGCATATAAGTAATTAACCCGGCTTCGTATAAACGTTGAGCCAGAGTCATCGTTTTCTTGACTGAAAATCCGAGCCTCGTGCTGGCCGCCTGCTGCAACGTTGACGTAATTAGTGGAGGATTGGGTCCAGATTGCGTCTTGCGATCGGTGCGTCCGCTAACGGTATAGGCTTCTGACTGAAGAATCGCTAATGCTTCGTCCGCTTCCGCTTTATTGGTGGGTCGAAAGGATTTATCTCCTTGCTTGACAACCTCTAACCGGACCGATCCTTGCTTTGACTGCATGTTTGCAAAGACTTCCCAATACTCCTCCGGAACAAAGGCTCGAATCTCCCTCTCCCGATCCACCAATAAACTAACCGCAACAGACTGAACGCGACCGGCGGACAGGCCCCGTGCAACCTTAGCCCAGAGCAATGGAGAGAGCATAAAGCCAACTACTCGATCAAGAAAACGGCGGGCTTGTTGCGCATCTACCTTATCGTTGTCCAGTTTTCCCGGTTTGGCAAATGCATCTTGCACGGCTTGCTTGGTAATCTCGTTAAAAACCACCCGATGGTAGCGATCAGGGTCTGCCCCAATGACCTCTTTGAGATGCCATGCAATAGCCTCACCTTCACGATCAAGGTCAGTGGCGAGATAAATCTCATCGCAAGATTTCGCAAGTGTTTTTAGCTCATTGACAACCTTAACCTTATCCGGAAGCACTTGATAATTTGCCGCCCAGTTTTGCGCTGGATTAATACCCATGTTCTGCACAAGGTCTCTACGAGCCTTTTCACGCCGATACTTTAATTTCTCATCCGGAGACATTTTTCGAGTTCGGGCCGCTTGCTGCGCGCGCGCCTTGGGATCCGTTTTTGCTCTGGACCCACTAACCGGCAAATCACGAATGTGACCAACACTCGAACGAACAACAAACCGGTCACCCAAATAACGGTTGATCGTTTTAGCTTTCGCCGGAGACTCAACGATGACTAATGCTTTACCCATAGTATTAAAATTAAGCGGCTCTTAACCCTTTAAATAACCCAAAAATCTCAGTTTTTTGTTGCCAAAGCGCTCTTGATACCTGATTACTACACCAGTCGAATATAGCCGGCCGAGCAGGTCGCTATCAATTTTTCACATTCCATCCTTATCAGCATGGCGCAAATTTCACTAATCGTCAAACCGGAACGCTCAGCAATCTGATCAATACTGGTCGGGATAAAATCGATCGCGCTAAGTATTTTTATAGACCATTGCGGAGGTTTCTGATGCTGATTCTGGTTAGAAAAATTAGAATTAAATCCTCCTAATGCCTCAAGAATCTGGTCACCCGATTCCACCAAACATGCCCCGTCACGAATAAGGTGATGAGGGCCTCGTGAGACTGGCGAGTATACCGAGCCTGGCACAGCGAAAACCTCCCTTCCTTGATCGGCTGCAAATCCGGCTGTGATTAAACTCCCGCTTCGAATTGCTGCCTCTACAACCACGGTCGCAACCGCAAGGCCACTGATCATCCGATTTCGTCGCGGAAAATTATGTTTCCGAACGGGTGTCCCAACTGGAAACTCAGAGATCAAAACGCCCTTATCAGCTATATCCCTCGCAAGTTCAGTATTCTGTCTCGGATACACGCGATCCAGCCCGGTTGCGCACACTCCAATTGTTGATCCGGAGGCGCTAAGGGCCCCCACGTGCGCAACGGTATCAATACCTATTGCGAGACCACTAACCACGGTAAAGCCTGCAGAACTAACGACTGCAGCCATTTCCTCAGCGATCTTGAGACCACCGGGTGTTGGTTTGCGACTGCCCACCATCGCGATCATCTGCTGACTTAACAGTTTTTGATTGCCCTCACAAAAAATCGCGATGGGCGGACAAGAAACCTCCTTTAGCTGCGACGGAAATAAATGATCAGTCAACCCGATGACCGATCGCTGCGGCAGTGAGCACCAATCCACGTCTTGGGCGATATCCTGTTGATCAACTAGAGCTAATAGGTTTCGATTTAAAGGTCGTGAACGCTGAGATCGAGTATCTAGCGATTCAAGGTCAAACCGTAATGCCTCCCGGGGATCAGGGCATCGCTCCAGTACGCTTCTTTTGAGTGCATCGGGTATTTTGGCCCGAGCTAATTTGATCCACGCACGTGATTTCTCATCTAACATTGACCCTCCATGGTCTTTGCTTTTTAAACAACCCGCTCCTGTTGAAAATGTTCAGGTCTGGGTGGTAGAACTGAATATTCCTGATCTAACTGCGGGACGCTCTAACACGGTCCCCAACGTAAATCTCACGGTCAACTTCAAGTAGCAATGCAAAACTCACCTGGTCAAACGCTCGATAGACGATTAACTCGCCTGATTTTTCTTCAGGGAGATCGATCAATTCAGATGATCGACCCGTAAGCTCGCGACTCGAAGGGGTGCGTTCTTTGCATCCTAGCAAGCGTGCCCCGGGCATCTTTAGCGATTCTCGCCTAGGCTGACAAGGTTCTGATCCTTTTCGGATAATCGTCGACACTTGGTCGGTTAGCAGCAACTGTCGCCCCGGACTGAAAACATCAAGAATATCTCCTGCGTCAATCCCATCTTTAAGGCCCGCCGAGATAATAACCATCGAATAACTGCCCGATCCACCAACCGAGCCAGAGCTCTGAACAACATAAGCATTAATATCGGCATTTGATCTGACCGGCGTTAAAGCGAGCGCGGGAGGTGCCTCATGAAAAGGCATCAATCGATCCCCCACCATAACCTCCTGATCACTTTCAATAAGCGTCAGCTTCGCGACATCATTATTTTGATCCAACCTTGCGATTCCTAAAAAAGCAGCCGTAATGGCTAGCGTTTGGCCGCTCGCTGGATCCAGAATCTCCTTGCCAGGCCGAAAGGTCGTATAGAGACCATTCGCAGATGCTGGAAGATCGGTAGCCAGAAACTGATTAAACTGACCCCACATTGATTGACCACCTACCCCTATCAAAGCACGGCCATACGGTATTCCTGACATCTCATCCATTAGAAGCGGACGCCCAACGAAAGGCGCTAGAGCATGCGGCGGTATCGAAATCGATTGAGGGACCTGTTCAACCACTCGGACCTCAGCCTCGCGAACCTCAACCGGCAAAACCACATAGTTGGGCTGACTGTCCTCGGCAAATGCAACAGAAGTAATTGGGCTCACCAAAATTAACGTCAGGATCACTCTAAGACACCGCCGTACACACCCCCCAGTGATTAAAAGTGGGGTGTCGAATACAACGCTTAAAGATCGGGTAAAATTCGAGATCATTATGTTTGGGGTCTTTAGTTAGCGACTTTGTGTAGTATCACGCTAATCTAGTCCCCCCCTCATAAAATTCCAAGTGACGCGCTTCACAATCTTAAAATTTCAGCGTACTTTATGGCTATTCTCGACATTTTAGTTTATCCCGACTCTCGACTCCGAACCCGAGCTGAACCAGTCAAACGGTTCGATCCTTCAATTATCAAGTTGATCGATGATATGGCCGAAACCATGTATGCTGCGCCGGGAATCGGATTGGCAGCCACTCAAGTCAATGTGCACAAGCGCGTGGTGGTCATTGACATATCGGAAACAAAAGACCAACTACAGGCATTTATTAATCCAGTCCTGGTTGGATCAGGGGATCAAATTGAAACCGATGAGGGGTGCCTTTCAGTGCCGGGCGCTATTGTTCCCATCTCGAGATTTTCAGAGGTCCACGTGACTGCACTTAACCGGTCAGGTCAGCCATTTGAAATAAACGCCTCCGGCTTGTTATCAATCTGTATTCAGCATGAAGTAGACCATCTAGACGGGAAAGTATTTGTGGATTACTTATCACAACTCAAGCGTGATCGGATCAGAACACGACTGGTTCGCGAATTTAACTCCTCCGAGCACTCGATCCCGCGAAAAAGCAAAAACTCGATCGCTTCATAAATTCAATGGCTACCCGAGCAGTATTTGCTGGCACTCCAGATTTTGCCGTGCCCTGCCTCAACGCCTTGATTGAGATGGGGATAGATGTCGTCGCGGTATACACTCAGCCCGACCGGCCAGCAGGTCGCGGGCGAAAGCTAAATGCCTGTCCGGTCAAGCGTCTCGCGATTGAAGCCGGTCTTCAGATTCGTCAACCATGCACGCTTGCTCATGAATCAGAATTTTTAGTTGACCGAAAAATTGATATTGTGTTTGTCGCCGCATATGGCCTGATTCTCCCTGAACAGTTTCTAAAAATTCCGAGCATGGGCTGCATCAATGTGCACGCATCGTTATTACCTCGTTGGCGCGGCGCAGCCCCGATACAACGCGCGATTGAAGCGGGTGATCTACAAACCGGAATTTCCCTGATGAAAATGGACGAAGGATTGGACACCGGCGCTGTCTTGGCAACAGAAAAAACGCTTATCCATGCCGATGAAACCGGGCTTAGTCTGCATAATCGCTTATCTGAAATGGGAGCGAGCATGCTTAAAAAATACTATGAAGCGTTAATAGACGGGTCGCTTGAATCACAGGTGCAACCCGAGGATGGCGTAACCTACGCCCATCAACTTAGTCGACACGATTCATGGATAGACTGGAGACGCTCTGCAGGCGAAATTGAAAGATGTATCAGGGCATTTAATCCTTGGCCACTCACACGATCAAATCATAATGATACTCCACTCATTATTCGAAAAGCTTGCCTTGGCCCAAATCAGGAATTAGCGAGTCCCGGCACCGTCATCGAGACCCAGCGTGACTTCATTCGCGTTCAAGCCGGCGAAGGCACTCTAGACCTGATCGAGATACAAAAATCTGGTGGTACTGCATTGTCCGTTCGGGCTTTCCAAAATGGATACTCAATAAACGCTGGTGATCAACTCACGTCGCAAGTCAGACAAAATGCCAACTGCTGAAACTTGCGCAGCGGCGACTCGGATCGTCCATGCCGTAACAAAGAAAGGTCAATCTCTTGACAGGGCAACTTTTAGTGAATGCAGTAAGTTAAAACCTGAAAATCGTGGAGAAGTTCGGGAGATTTCATGGGGAACGTTACGATGGTGGTTTCGTTATCAAGCCGCTGTGTCTTCAAAGCTCAATCGTCCTATTTCGAAAAAAGATCGGATTCTCGAGTCGCTGTTGTTGTGTGGTGTATACCAATTAGATCATCTGAATGAGCCTGATTATGCTGTTACCTCCGGTACCGTTGAGGCAGCCCGTGTTCTGGGTCTTCCAAAAGCGGTGGGCTTGGTCAATGGCGTTCTTCGCTCTTGGTTGAGGAATAAACCTAACGATCTAATGTCGAGCGAGGAGTGCACATTCGCCACTCCCTCGTGGCTACTGCAGAGAATAAAGAGCAGCTGGCCTGATGAATGGCAAAAAGTTGTCAGTTGCGCAAATCAAAAACCACCCATGACACTGCGCGTGAACACACTGAAGATCACGCGCTCAGAATTTATTGAACTGCTCGGCCGCGAGAACATCAAAGCATGTGAAACTTCAATCAGTCCTTGGGGAATCACTCTGGAAAAACCTCGGGACATCTCATCAATACCTGGTTTCTCTGCGGGTTTCTGCTCGGTACAAGATGAAGCCGCCCAAATGGCCCCTCTGGCATGTATCCCGTTCGATGGCGGGCGTGTTCTTGATGCGTGTGCTGCACCAGGTGGCAAAACAACTCATCTAATAGAAACACTCAAAAATATTGAATCGGTTACCGCAATTGATCTGCCGAATAGAACCAGATCGATCAACGACAACCTCAATCGACTTGATCAAAGTGCTAAGGTTATCTCGGCAGATATTCTCAATGATAAAAAATGGTGTGATGGAGAGCTCTACGACTTAATCCTTCTTGATGCGCCTTGCAGTGGCACTGGTGTCATCAAAAGACATCCCGATATTCGTCATCACCGACGTTCCTCTGATATTTCAACCTACGCTTTGCAACAGTCACAGTTACTGTCGACACTCTGGCCCCTGCTGCGAACCGGCGGTCGACTGGTTTACGTTACGTGTTCTATTTTAAACGAAGAAAATGATGCGCCAATTGATAACCTGATTCAAAAATTTGGGGATGTGC
Organism: Pseudomonadota bacterium; assembly: GCA_018672825.1. Taxonomy (GTDB): domain Bacteria; phylum Pseudomonadota; class Gammaproteobacteria; order Arenicellales; family UBA868; genus UBA868. The sequence goes on from JABHUE010000096.1 coordinate 16,434, forward strand.
AGGTTCAGGACATCACAATTCCAACTGCCATTGGTACAAAAAACGGGCAGCAGCTTCTCCCTAATAATGAACACGATGGTCTTTTCTATGCATCTCTGGCGAAAGTATGATGTGAAATGATGATGACCGTATAATTAAAATAAAAATCTCTAATAAAAGTTTCTTTATTTGACCTCGATATGAACCTGAGTTTCAACCCAAAACAACTGCAGCTCGCGCTGGTGATCTTTTTTATCGGCCTGCCCGCAGCACTCGCGGACTTCGTCGTGGAGCGTGGCAATTCAAATGTTGTCGATAGAGTAATTACAACCTCCGCCCGCCTGAACCTAACCATATCAGGAGAACCGGAAGTCGCACTGAGCAAAGGAATTGGCCTTATGTTAGAGGTTCAAACTGAACTTCATCGATCGAGTCTCGCATCTGTCTATTTTGAAGTCGCCGCATGGAAGGATCGTTACCTGATTGAATATCAAGGTCTGTCGAATCGCTTCACTTTAACGCGCCTCGGGACTGGCTCAACCCAACACTTTGCAACATTATCCGAAACGTTGTCATCTTTTAAACAATATCAATCAAAACTCGCGTTGCCAGAAGGTGTCAGCACAGAAGATGACCTTCAGATACATCTTCGTATCATCCTGGATCGAGGCCAATTACCAGGGCCATTGAGACTCATCGCGCTTATTTTTCCCGAGTGGCGCCTGGATAGCAGCTGGGGACGTTGGCCGGTTAACGTTCCGTGAACCGCGCGCTTGGATTTGGCGTCACCCTAACGGTTTCGCTTGCATTATTAAGCATTTCTGTTTTTCTAACCCAAACTGCAGATCAAGAAGATCTGTTTGGCAATTATTACGGCGCCTTAATTGCATTAAATATTTTTGGAATTTCAGCACTCGCCGTTCTAACGCTTTTTCAAATCAGAAAACTAGTAGGTTCAATTCGAGCGCGAGCCCTTGGATCCAGATTGACCATGCGGTTTGTCGCGACGTTTGCCGTGCTCGCCGTGATTCCTCTGGCGATGGTCTACTACTTTGCGGTCCAGTATCTGAGCCGCAGTATTGATTCATGGTTTGATGTCCAAATTGAGCAAGCGCTTGACGACGCTTTTCTTCTCGGTCGGAACACGCTCGAGACAATCAAGCTTGATCTTGTAAGACAGGCTCGTATATCCGCGCGGCGAATCGAGATCACAAACTCTTCCGCACAACTTTATAACCTACTTGATAATCTTCGAGCAGCTGGCGGCTACGATGAGATGAGTCTGCACTCCTCAACGGGACGCATATTAGCCTCAAGTAGTAGTTTAGCAATTTCCTTAATTCCCGATGCTCCGAATAAAGAAGTACTCAACAAGGTTCGTCGAGAGAAGGTCTATGCAGAATTTGAGCCTGCACGCGATGGCGGGTTAATGCTTCGGGTTGCGGTTCCCGTATCGGGACTCAGTGTCAGTTCACCCGATCGCGTTTTGCAAGTGCTATACCCCCTCCCGCTCCGCTACTCGAGACTCGGCGAAAGCGTTGAGGCCGCATCACGTGAGTATGAAAAATTAAAGTACCTTCGAGGGCCGTTAACCTTAAGTTTTGTATTGAGTCTGACGCTGGTTACAGCGATGACCCTATTGATCTCATTGTGGGCTTCTATTTATCTTGCACAGCGATTGCTCGCACCATTGCGAGATCTAGCTGAGGGCACCCGTGCTATCTCAAAAGGTGACTATGGAAAAATTCTCCCCGTGCACGGCAGTGATGAACTAGGTGTTTTGGTTGAATCATTTAATCTGATGACTCGTCAAATCTCCTCCGCCCAAAAAAGCGCGCTTGAAAGCCAGCAACTCGCTGAATCTGAGCATGCCTACCTCAACACGGTTCTCACTCACTTATCAGCCGGCGTGCTCACCCTTAGCTCAAACCATGAACTCATCACCTTTAATGCCGCCGCGGAACGCATCCTTGAAGTCAATCTGGAAGACCTGCGAGAGTCCAGTATCGACGTTATTGCTAAGGCGTTACCTAACGCATCATCTCTGTTAAAAATTATCAAAGAAGGTGTTTCGGGCAACCTGAACCAATGGCAAAAAGAAATTAGCATTTCAGGCTCGGATACCAGGCACACCTTGATTTGTAGTGGTACCCGAATTGAATCCGAAAGCGGTGATTCCGGTTACGTCATCGTCTTTGAAGACGCCACGGATCTACTTAAAGCGCAGCGCGACGCAGCTTGGGGTGAAGTGGCCAGACGGCTCGCGCATGAAATTAAAAACCCTTTAACGCCCATTCAGCTTTCTGCTGAACGTATTCGACGTAAATACTTAGACACCTTGGCTGACGAGGATCGTGAAACTCTGGATCGATCGACACGAACCATTGTCCAGCAAGTTGAAACCATGAAGACAATGGTTAATGCGTTCTCAGACTACGCGCGCCCCGCACCGTTAGATCGGAAACCAACAGACGTCAATCAACTTGTTGTCGACACCGTAGATCTATTTCTGCAAGCGGAAGATAAGGTTGCAATTACAATGCACCTTAAGGAAGATTCTGAAGCAGTGGTTCTTGACCCAAATGCCTTTCGTCAGGTACTCAACAACGTCATTATTAATGCGCAGGATGCTTTCCCGGATCGCACGGGTGAAATCACTATTTCGACCCAAATCAATGCTCAAACCAATAGCTTTCAAATCATGGTTTCTGACAACGGGCCCGGCTTTCCTGTTGAGAACCTCGAACGCATTTTCGAGCCTTACGTCACCTCAAAAGAGAAAGGAACCGGGTTAGGACTCGCAATTTGCAGACGGATCATTGAAGAACACGGGGGAGTTATTCGGGCGGTCAATGCGCCGGAGGGCGGCGCAACCGTTATAATCTCACTTCCGCTCAGACAGCTTTAGAACCACCGACGCTAACCTAAAACCCTCCATGCGCGAATACTCTGTTCTGGTTGTCGATGACGAACCGGATATCCGGCAAGTCGTGGGTGATATCCTACAAGATGAGGGATATGTTGTTAATGTGGCAGCAAATGCGGCCGAGGCACGAGATCAGTTTACGCAAGTTCAGCCAGACCTGGTACTTCTTGATATTTGGATGCCAGACACAGATGGCATCGCACTCTTACGGGAGTGGCGAGAAAATGGAGTCATCTCTACTCCAGTTATCATGATTTCGGGGCATGGCACAGTCGAGACCGCAGTTGAAGCTATTCGAATCGGTGCGTACGACTTTCTAGAGAAGCCCTTATCAACAGCAAAGCTGTTGGTCACCGTCGAACGGGCACTTGAAGCAACCGCATTGAGAACCGAAAACTTAAGTCTAAAAACTCAATTAGAGCCAGTATCTGGATTTGTTGGGCATAGTGATTCAATCATCGCGCTAGAGCAACTTGTTAACCGAGTAGCAGCAACTGACCAGCCTGTCATGATTCGAGGAGAATCCGGCTCGGGAAAAGGTGTTGCGGCAAAAGTTTTACACCGCGCAAGCGCGTTCGCAGAAGGGCCTTATGTTGAAGCGAACCTCAGCACTTTTGAAAAACAACGGATCATCGAAACGCTATTCGGCTCCGAGAACGAGGACAACGTATCGCCCGGCCTATTCGAACAAGTTTCAAACGGCACCTTAGTGCTTGACGAAATCAGCGACCTAGACTCAACTGCTCAAAAAAGAGTGTTGAGCATGTTGGAAACGGGATTCTTTTTACGGCTGAATGGAAATAAGCGGCTAAAGAAAAACTTCCGAATCGTCGCGACATCTAATCAAGATCTTGAAGAGAAAATTGCCCAAAAACGGTTTAGTGAGGATCTTTTTTATCGCTTAAACGCAATCACAATTGGGGTGCCACCCCTTCGGGCGCATCGCGAAGATATTCCGGACCTAATAAACTTTTATACTCAGTACATCATTGATAGTGAGCATCTACCATTTCGAAAATTTTCAACGTCCTCGATCAACTATCTTCGCAACCGGCCTTGGTCGGGCAACATACGTGAGCTCGTCAATTTCATTCATCGAACACTTCTCACCACCTCTTCAGCAGTCATTGAAGCAGATGAAACCCGTGAGATTATGGGACAAAGCGGACATATGATTAACGAAGTTCAGGAAAAAAATGCTTGGAGAGATTTTGGTCAACCTTTGCGCTCGGCGCGCGAACACTTTGAAAGGGACTACCTAGAATTTCATCTGCGTCAAGCAAAAGGCAATATGAGTGAATTAGCGCGCCGCACAGAACTGGAACGCACGCACCTCTATCGGAAACTCAAAGGTTTAGGTATAGATCCGAAAGACGAGAAATACCGCGAAGACGCTGCGGCAGAAAGCAGGGATCCAAAGTCGTGAAAATTATTGTCCTAGGTGCGGGTCAAGTCGGAACTTCAATGGCGGAAATACTTTCTCGAGAAGAGAACGATGTCACCCTGGTTGATATCGATTCGGAAAAACTGTCGGGACTGCAGGATCGAATTGATATCAGAACAGTGCATGGTGCCGCTTCATACCCAAGCGTCCTTGAGAGGGCTGGCGGCCACGATGCAGACTTGGTGCTAGCGGTGACAAATCATGACGAGGTTAATATGGCAGCCTGCCAAATTGCGCATTCGTTATTCCATACGCCTAAAAAAATCGCGCGAATCCGATCCGCCGAATACCTTTCTCATCGTGAAATTTTCACCGATAACGCCATACCCATCGACGTCATTATCAGTCCCGAACATATCATCACTCAACACGTTCTGCACCTGATCCAGTACCCTGGAGCACTGCAGGTGGTGAACTTTGCAAATGATCGTGTTCAACTGGTCAGCGTTCGAGCCAATGAGAACAGTCCCCTGATTGGCCGAAAATTAAAAGCACTTCGGGAAGATCTTCCAGATATCGATAGTCGCGTTGCGGCAATCTACCGTCAAGATCGCGCGATTTTGCCTGACGGTGATACGGTCGTTGAACCCGGAGACGAGGTTTTCGTTTTGGCGGCGAGAGAACACATTCATTCTGTGATGAGTGAACTGTGCAAGGTCGAACGGCCTGGACGGAGAATCATGCTGACCGGTGCTGGAAATATCGGCTTGCGACTCGCAGAACGGCTTGAGCAACTTAATTTTCACGTAAAGATTGTCGAACACAATGCTAAACGCGCCAAGCAGGTATCAGAACTGCTCGATCGATCTGTTGTTCTGCACGGGGACGCGGCTGACGAAGATTTGATGACTCAAGAAAACATCGATAATGTTGATGCCTTCTGCTCTCTTACCAACGACGACGAGGCAAATATCCTTTCGGCTATGCTCGCCAAGCGCTTAGGCGCAAAAAGAACAATGGCACTCGTTAATCGATCTGCCTACGTCGAGTTGATGGAAAACTCCTTGGTCGACATTGCAATTTCTCCCCGCGTGGCAACAGTGGGCACGCTTCTAACTCATGTCAGAAAAGGGGATATGGTTGCTGTTCATTCTCTACGACGAGGTGCTGCAGAGGCGATTGAAGTAATTGCGCATGGCGACAAGGATAGCTCGAAAGTGGTGAACCGTTCGATCTCTGAAATCAACCTTCCGGACGGTGCTATGGTGGGTGCAATTCTACGAGGCGAAGATGTCATTATTGCGCATAGCGACACCGTAATTGAGTCAGAGGATCATGCGATTCTTTTTGTAATAGACAAAAGCAAAATACGCGACATCGAACAATTATTCCAGGTTGCGGTAACCTTCATCTAAGCGAGAAGAAGCCATGTTTTCCTCTGCAGTCCTCAGAATTCTCGGCGTGCTTCTTGTCATGTTCAGCACCACGATGATACCGCCTTTGATTATTTCTTGGATGAGCTCTGATGGAAGTGCTGGCGCGTTTTTTTTCGCCTACCTTGCAACAGTGAGTGTTGGAGGAGCGCTTTGGATTTTGTTCCGAAACAAAGCTCGCGAGTTACGGGTTAGAGATGGCTTTTTAATTGTCGTTCTTTTCTGGACAGTACTCGCTATCTTTGGCACTGCCCCACTACTCTTGTCACCTAATCCAGCATTGGGCCTAACTGACGCCTTGTTTGAATCCATGTCTGGATTAACCACGACCGGAGCCACGGTACTCACGGGCCTTGATAATTTACCACCGTCAATTCTCTATTACCGGCAACAGCTGCAGTGGCTCGGAGGCATGGGTATTATCGTGCTCGCGGTGGCGGTAATGCCCATGCTGGGTGTAGGCGGGATGCAACTGTATAGAGCCGAAACGCCGGGCCCGATGAAGGACTCCAAACTGACACCGCGCATCACCGAAACTGCTAAAGCGCTTTGGTATATCTATCTGGGTCTTACCGTTTCCTGTGCAATGGCCTATTGGGCGGCGGGTATGACTGTTTTTGATGCTGTTGGTCATGCCTTCTCTACCGTCGCCATCGGCGGTTTCTCTACACATGATGAGAGCATTGGGTTTTTCAATAACCCGCTCGTAATGCTCATCGCAATGATATTTATGCTGGTGTCTGCAATTAACTTTGCCCTACATTTCACTGTCGTTCGATCGCGCTCATTAAGCACTTACTTCGGCGATACTGAGGTAAAAGCATTTATGGTGTTCATGCTACTGGTAATAACCATCGCAATTACTGTTCTTGCGGTCTGGGAGGCCTATCCCTCCTCTGGGCAAACAATCCTACATGGCGCTTTCCAGGTAATCTCCATTGGCACAACCACTGGCTTTACAACAACAGGGTTCCACTGGTGGCCTTCTTTTTTACCTGTCTTGCTCATCATTATGAGCGCAGTCGGCGGATGTGCCGGGTCCACCGCAGGTGGAATGAAAATGATTCGTTTCGTACTCTTATATAAACAAGGAAAACGTGAAATCGGACAACTGATTCACCCCAGCGCGATGGTGACTGTCAAGATTGGGAATAAGCCTGTACCCGATCATGTGATTAATGCGGTTTGGGGATTTTTCTCGCTCTATATCCTAAGTTATGTCGGATTATCCATCGCGGTCACTGCGACAGGCGTAGATTTAATAACGGCATTCTCAGCGGTAACGGCCTGCCTTAACAACCTGGGTCCCGGCCTTGGCGCCGTGGCGGAAAATTACGCACTCCTCAATCCCGCCACCAAACTCATCTTAACGGCCACAATGCTTCTGGGAAGGCTTGAAATTTTCACACTCTTAGTGCTCCTCACCCCAGCATTCTGGCGCAGCTAAATCTCCCCGTTCCCTGCCAAATTTCAATCAAAGCGTTGCTCGATTAATCGCATTAATAACAGAACGCACGGATATCGCATTAATACAATTTTGTTTGCAAAGCTGACGTCGATAACAACGCTGGCAGCCGACATCTGCTCTCAGCACAAAAGAGGTCGGACTTCTAGGACCCACTAACGCTTCATTAGTGGGACCAAACAACGCCACTAGCGGTCGATCAAGAGCTGATGCCACATGCATTGGAAGACTATCGCCGGCTACAACAACGTCTGCTTGATCCATCACGGCGATAAATTCAGTCAAAGATAGGTCTCCGGCCAAATTCATTACGCTCTCCGATGGGTAGCTCGAAAATGCGCGATCAATATGAATCCGATCTTCGAGACTCCCTGTGGCAACGACGAAAAACGTGTCCGTTATTCCATCAACAAGTTCAACAAAATTATTCAGCGACCAATTTTTGGTCGGCCATCGAGTCATTGGGCAAATGACCGCGAGTTTTTTTCTGCTCATCAACAGTTTATCGAGGATCAAAGATGCCCGATCGTGATCTTTTGGGGACACCGTCAATATTGGCCGTTCCTGGGACGGTTGAACACCACAGAGCTGAAGAACGCCATCCATTTCGTCAATTGCGTGCAGCTGTGGATCATAAAAGCGCTCGGCAAACCACCATCTTCCTTTTACAAACCGTGATTGGGTGCGTGCTGCCCAAAGAAATATCACTGTTTTCCAGCTACCCTGTAGGTCAATTACAAGATCGAATTCTTGCCTTCGAACTTTTTTTATCGAGCGCCATATATGACTTAGCGTCCAGCAAGGATGCCGCCACCAGTCGGACTTGACCCGATACCGATCGAAGGTCAAAAGGACATCAACATCTCTGTTATTTAAAAATAGATCGGCGGCCGTTGTTGAGGTCAAAACGGTAATGTGAGCATCTGGAAATGCAGCGCGAACAGACCGAATAGGCGCCGTAGCATGAACGACATCACCAAGAGATGTCTGTTTGATCAGGAGAATGGTTTCAGTCACTTAATGACCTTAGCCGCCAAGTCATCATCGGCATATTAAACGTCATAAGGGGATGACTCACCGTTAGGACGCGTCCGGAACCATTTCAGCGTCCACAAATACTGCTCCGGAGCATCTTGAATATATGTCTGAAAAGCAAGATTGACCTTAGCTGCATCAAGCTCTGGATTTTGAGTTGGAAAATTCTCAATCGGATCACCTAAGGCCACTTTATATCGACCCTCTTCACTAAGAATACAAAACATTGGGATAACGGTCGCGCCAGTCATCTGAGCGAGTCGACCCACAACCGGCAAAGTTGCCGTTTCAATACCGAAAAAGGGAGCAAAAACAGAATGCTCACCACCCAGATCCTCATCTGGCATCAAGTAGCCGACATAACCCGATCGAATTGATTTAACGAGCGGGCGAACGCCCTGACTGCGCATGAATATTCGCGCCCCAAAACGAGTTCGCCCCCGCAATAACCACCGATGAAGAAGAGGGTTAGAGGGTTCTTTCATCATTGAAGCACCCCTTGCCACCCGCGCTAACGCTGCGCCTGCCATATCGATTCCAACAACGTGCGGGATAATGAGGAGAATTTTTTCCCCAGATTGAACCCGATCTTTCAGTTCTGCTTCAACTTCGATAGTGCAAAGTCGATCAATCGTTTTTCTCGAACCCCATCGTATTAAACCCAAATCAATGATTGCTTGACCATATCGAGTCAAGTGCATCTTGAGAATTCGCTCTCGCGCCTGATGATCCAGATGTGGAAAGCACCAGCGAAGGTTAATGCGGGCGATTCGTACCCGCTTTTTATTAACCCTGAAAAATAAGCGCCCAACACCACGGCCTAACATCATTACCCAGGATCGGGGTAGAAAGACGCAGCATCTAACGAGTCCAATAAGCGCCCAGTTTCCCCAATACCTCGGTAGCAATAAACTTGGACTGAACAGAGAAGGGAAAGGCCGTTTAATGTTCAAGGTTTTTTATTATCACCCACCGATTCAAAACATTAAGCATGAATAACGCTATTCACCACTAAAGCCTGCCTTTTCTTCCGGCGATCCTGAGGCGAAGGGCGTTTAACTTTATAAAACCTTCAGCATCTGCCTGATGGTAAGCGCCGTGATCATCTTCGAAAGTCACAATGCTTTCATCGAAGAGAGAATCCGAGTCTGATCGCCTCCCGGTTACATCAACATTGCCCTTGTAGAGCTTTAACCTAACAAACCCATTAACAGGTTTTTGAGAGTCATCAATCATTCCTTGAAGCATCTGCCGCTCAGGCGCAAACCAATAGCCGTTGTAAATGAGTGATGCGTACCGCGGCATTAGATCATCCTTCAGATGTGCTACTTCACGATCTAACGTTATGGACTCTATCGCTCGATGCGCTTTGATCAGGATAGTGCCGCCTGGTGTCTCGTAACAACCCCGATTTTTCATACCCACAAACCGATTCTCGACGAGGTCGATTCGACCCACGCCATGCTTGGCGCCAATCGTATTTAGCGATGCCAGCATTTGAGCCGGACTAAGGGTCTCGCCATTGAGTGAAACGGCATCACCAGCCTCAAATCCCAACTCGATTTCTTCTGGGGTATCCGGCGCGTCCTCGGGCGAGACGGCCCAGCGCCACATCTCAGGATCTGGCCGATTCCAAGGATCTTCAAGCTCTCCTCCCTCATATGAGATATGGAGCATATTCGCGTCCATTGAATAATCGGCACCCCCATCCTTTCGAGTTTCAACCGGAATGCCGTGCTCACGAGCATAGCTGACGAGGCGCTCTCTAGAATTGAGATCCCATTCCCGCCAGGGCGCAATTACGTGAATCTGCGGATTAAGCGCATAAGCATTCAGCTCAAATCGAACTTGATCATTACCTTTACCGGTTGCACCGTGAGAAATTGCATCAGCTCCGGTCTGATCTGCAATTCTCACCAGATGTTTCGCGATCAGCGGTCGTGCAATCGACGTTCCCAATAGATACTCGCCCTCATAAAGCGCGTTTGCCCGGAACATTGGAAACACGTAATCGCGTACAAACTCTTCACGCAAGTCCTCAACAAAAATCTCACTTACACCCAATTTTTTCGCTTTTTCTCGAGCAGGCTCGACTTCCTCGCCCTGACCAATATCAGCCGTAAACGTTACCACTTCGCAGTTATATTGATCCTGAAGCCACTTCAGAATAATCGATGTATCCAAACCGCCAGAGTAGGCAAGAACCGCCTTTTTGATTGTTTTCACTTTTTAAACCATGTCAGGGAAAAACAGCGACCGTCCTACGCTCGCTAACAATTTGTAATTATATCAGCGTACTTTAAAGACCTTGCGCGGTAATTGGTGCAACGCTAGACTCTTGACCAACGCCCCCTAATGGGCGTTTTTCTTTTTTCTGACCCCTCATTTGAGACGTGCCATCCATGAAGCGCCACTTTCTAACCCTCAAAGACCTGACGCCCTCAGAACTGACTGCCGTCATCAATCGCGCGAGTGAATTAAAAAAAACGAGTTTTAATTCTGCCACTACAGAACTCCTGCGTTCCCGAGCGATCGTCCTGATCTTCGAGAAATCTTCTACTCGCACTCGGGTTTCCTTTGAAGTGGCTTGTGCCCAATTCGGCGGCTCTTCAATATTTCTATCGCCTGGCGACAGCCAGATGAGTCGAGGTGAATCGATCAGCGATACTGCGCGAATTGTATCAAGCATGGCTGACTTGATCGTTATGCGCACGGGCGCCCATGCCCGTCTGGAAACAATGGCCGAACATTCTGCTGTACCCGTGATCAACGCGCTCTCTGACGATTTTCATCCGTGTCAGCTGCTCGCCGACTTACAAACGTTTAACGAACATCGAGGAGATATCCGTGATGCCAAGATCGCTTTTGTCGGTGATGGCAGCAGCAATGTGTGTCACTCATGGATCAATGCCTCCTCGATGATGAAGTTCTCTATTACAGTTGGAACGCCTCCACAATATCACCCAAAATCAGAGATCGCATCAGTGGCAGGCGCTCGCTATAAAGTGACGGATAATGTCTCAGAAGCGGTAAAAGATGCAGATCTTGTGATCACAGATACTTGGGCTGGTATGGGTCAAGAAAAAGAGAAGGCGGAACGCCTTGCTTCGCTATCTGCCTTTCAAGTGAATGGACCCGTCATGGACGGTGCAGCGTCTGATGCTATTTTCATGCACTGCTTGCCGGCCTACCGTGGTCAAGAAGTCACAGCCGATGTGATTGATGGGCCCAAAAGTGTTGTATTTGACGAGGCGGAAAACCGCCTGCACGCACAAAAAGCATTAATCGAGTTGTTGATGTCCTGAGTGCTTCGATCATCTATTAACTTGTAAAAAAAGCGCCTCACGGCGCTTTTTTTATCCAGCCGCTTTAGGCGGAAACAGTGGTTCGCATTTGCTCCATCGCGCGTTTTTCGATCTGACGAATCCGCTCCGCAGACACCCCATATTTATCTGCCAAATCACCTAACGTCAATTTGTCTTCTCTCTCACCGAGCCACCGGGCTTCGATGATATTGCGACTTCGGTCGTCAAGTACTGACAGGGCATCTCGAAGTTGTCGCGCCCGATCATTAGCTTCATCAGCCTCGAATATCAGTCTTCCGGGATCGAGCGAGGTATCGCCAAGTGCATCAGCGGGCGCTAACGCTCGCGGCGTATCATCATCTTCGACATCCGCCTCAAACGCAACATCTCCGCCACTCATTCGGGTTTCCATTTCCCGGACCGTTTCTGGTTTTACGTCAAGCGCTTCGGCCATAGATTCGACCTCTGCTTGTTTCATTACGCCGAGGCGAGCACGATTTTTCCGTAGGTTAAAAAATAGTTTCCGCTGGGCTTTGGTTGTTGCAACCTTGACCATCCGCCAGTTTCGAACAACATAATCATAAATCTCTGATTTAATCCAATGCACAGCGAACGAGACTAACCGAACATCGCGGTCGTGATCGAAGCGCTTCACTGCCTTCATTAGGCCTACGTTTCCCTCTTGAATCAAATCCCCGAGAGGGAGCCCGTAACCCGAAAATCCTCGGGCAACAGATACGACATAGCGCAGGTGCGAAAAAACTAACTGACGCACCGCTTCAAGATCGTTATCGTCCGAATAACGACAGGCGAGCGACTTTTCTTCTTCCGCAGATAAAATAGGAGCGCTATTGACCTCAGCCAGGTACCGAGAAAGCCCTTGCCCAGAACCAATATCAGACATTATCGATAATGATTGACTCATACCTATTCCTCTTTGTTTCCTTATTTCCTTTATTTTAGCACTCTTACACCACGAGTGCTAACATCGATTTCACTTTTTAATACTAAATAAATGTATTATTTTCAGGTATTTAGTATTATGTTCGGAAATATTGCTTTCAGTTTCCAATATGCTAGTCCAAATCGCCAAGAAGCGCGGCTGCATAGTTCATGGGATCAAAAGCCTGTAGATCCTGTAACCCCTCCCCTACCCCAATAAAGGGAATGGAAAGTTCGAGTTGATCTGCAAGAGCCACCACAATTCCGCCCCGTGCGGTACCGTCTAGCTTAGTGACGCAAACACCGGTTAAATCGACTTCTGCCCCGAAAGCCTTTGCCTGGGATAACGCGTTTTGACCGGTACCGCCATCAACTACCAAAAAAGTCTCGTGCGGAGCGGCGGCATCAATTCTCGACAGCACGCGCTTGATCTTTCCCAACTGTGTCATCAGTTCTGCATTGATGTGCTGTCTGCCTGCTGAATCGATAATCAGGACGTCGACGCCGCGCGCGCTCGCGGCCATAAAGGCGTCGTGCGCAACGGCTGCCGCGTCCGCACCATGAGATTGGGCGATAACCGGTACATCTAGTTTGCCCCCCCAGAACTGGAGCTGCTCGATTGCTGCCGCTCTAAAAGTATCACATGCCGCGAGCATAACGGTGTGCCCCGAATCCTGGCACCAGGATGCCAGTTTTGCACTTGTCGTCGTTTTGCCGACACCATTTACGCCGACCATCAAAATAACATAGGGTCGTTGGGAATTGGCTTCAATGCTTATCGTCCGACGTGCATCACCTAATATAGTCGCGATCTCTTCAATGAGCGCGTGCCTTAATTCTTCGATATTATGGAATCCTTTACTTTTAGCGCGACGACGAATCGACTCCACAGCCATCTTGCTCGCCGCTGCACCGAGATCGGCCATAATGAGTTGATCTTCCAGGTCCTCGAGTACGCTATCATCAAACTCAATGCCGTCCCCTTTAAAGATACTTGCTAATCCATTCGAGAGTGACGCGCGAGTCTTTTTAAGACGGGAAAAGAGCCCGTTACTTTTCTCAGTTTGATCCATTTTAGCCCGTTAAATATAAAAGAATGCTAGTACGACGATTATCCTATCATTCGGTGTCAATTAAAAAGTGATACAGAATTTAGCGTGAATACTCCCCGAAACGAGCAGCATGGCAGAGTTCGAATTATTGGTGGTCAGTGGAAAAAGCGCATCATTCGGTTCCGCGGATCAAACGAGTTACGACCCACCCCTGATAGCGTTCGAGAGACCGTTTTCAACTGGCTGGCGCCGCATATTTTAGGCGCGCGCTGTCTTGATCTTTTCTCAGGCAGTGGCGCCTTAGGCTTTGAGGCCGCCTCACGAGGGGCCGCATCGGTCATCTTGGTAGAAAGCCAGTTCAAGACTTGGCGACAGCTTCAGGACGTAATAAACCTTTTAAATGCCAGTACCGTTGTCGCTGAGCACGCTGACGCGCTGGATTGGTTAACCCAATGCAGTAAACAATTTGACCTTGTTTTTGTAGATCCCCCATATTGCTCTGGCTTGGTCGATAAAGCCTTAGCCCGCCTGATCCGAACTAATTGCCTAAAAACTGATGCAACCATTTATATCGAATACCGAATTGATGAAAAACCGACTATCCCAATACACTGGGAATTGCTTCGACAGAAAAAAGCGGGACAGGTCTGCTATAGCCTTTACCGACACACAGAGTTGTTAATCAAAACCTAAATGTCTCTATCCCGATGAGACGTGTTTCGGACAGTTTATTTCAAGTTCACTTTATGTTCATGATTGAAAACTCGCCGTAGCATGGGCTCAAAAAACTCTAACGACTCACTATTGAATTCTGGGTCAAAGCAGTTCTGATCGTATTCTTCACAAAAACGAACGGCATCATCATACCAACGGTGATCTTTAAACTGATCCCGCGCATCACGATCACCCCCTAAGTGATGGGCGTAGTAATACATTTGAAAAAGACCATGATATTTGATGATCCAATAAATCCGCTCGGAAACAAATGGGCGAAGAATTGAGGCCGCCATTTCACTGTGCGACAGTGGCGCGAGCATATCGCCGATATCATGCACGAGGGCAGCAACAACCATCTCCTCATCCTCTTCCGCTCTATACGCTCGTGTCGCAGACTGCAGCGAGTGCTCAAGCCGACTCACCTGATATCCCGAAAACGATTGATCGAGATTCCGAAGACTAGCGAGAATTCGGTCGGGCAAGCTCCGGACAAAATCATGTTCTTTCGCATCAAGAAGTTCATAGTCCTCTCGACTTCCGTCTGCCATATGGGTAAAACTGACGACTTCCATTGCAAAACCTCATTCGATACGGTGGTTCGTAAAGTAAAAGTATGGATGACTTTGATAACGATTGGTAGAGTAACGGTTAATCTTTCATTTTCCTGATTCTGGCAGCGCTGATATGGGCACCAAGGCAATTTATCCCGGCCCCTTTGATCCGATCACTAAAGGTCACATCGACCTTGCCGAGCGTGCGGGCGCTCAATTTGAAGAGGTTGTGGTTGCGATCGCGGCCAGTCCAAGCAAGCAGCCCATGTTTTCTCTTGAAGAGCGTCTGGACATGGCATCGATCGCATTACAGCATATCAGCAATGTGACGATTACCGGATTTCAGGGACTGTTGATCGACTGCGTTCGCAAAGCCAACGCGCAGGTGGTTCTTCGCGGATTGCGGGCGGTGTCTGATTTTGAGTATGAGTTTCAGTTAGCAGCGATGAATCGCCGACTTGATCCAACTATTGAGACCATGTTCCTAACGCCCTCAGAAAAATACACGTTCCTTTCAGCCTCAATGGTCAAAGAGATTGCAACTCACGGTGGCGATGTTTCGCAATTCCTTCACCCTGAAATCAACGAGAGACTGATGAATCGTCTCAGTGTGTAGTTGCTAGATTTATCTCAGGAATTGAACGCATGGCCTTAATGATCACTGATGAATGCATTAACTGTGATGTTTGCGAACCCGAATGTCCCAACAATGCGATCTCCCAAGGTGAAGAGATTTACGAAATTGATCCTAATCTTTGCACGGAATGCGTCGGTCATTTTGAAACGTCACAATGTGTCGAGGTGTGTCCTGTCGAATGCATACCTGTAAATCCCGATTACCGCGAAAGCAAAGATGTTCTGCTAGAGCGCTATCACTACCTGACCCGCAAGGCTGTCGAGCCTTAGTTCGCTTTAAGCGGCACCTCAAGGCATCGCCATAAATACCATGTGGCAACCGAGCGATAGGGGCGCCACCGGAGACCCGCTCGTCCCAGTTTTGCCGGATCCGGCAACTCCTTAAATCCTCTCATTTTCTGATACCCCTTTAGCACCCCAAGGTCCCGAACAGGTAAAACATCCGAGCGTTCAAGATCAAAAATAAGCAACATCTGCACTGTCCATTCGCCAATGCCACGAATCCCGATTAACGCCTGAACAACCTCCTCATCACTCATATTATTCAGGACCCTCCGGCTAGGCAATTTACCGCCCTGATCCCACGCTGCCAGATCATAAAGGGCAAGGCATTTCGAATGCGACAGACCCGCTGAACGCAAGACACTGATCGGCAGAGCGCTCAGCGCGGCAGACGTTGGTTTATTGCGCTCAAATAAATTAAGCATTCGCCCGTGTATGGTGCCTGCCGCTTTACCACTTAACTGTTGATAGACGATTGACCGCGCAAGATACTCAAAAACCGTGCCGCTCCCTCGACCGCTTAGCATGCAATCCCCTACGCTTGAAATTACTCTCGCAAGCCCGCGATCGTGTTCAGACAAAAATAACTGCGCCTCGGACAAATTTATTTTGGACTTCCTCATGGATCGACTGTCGCTTTTATTTTTCTAACGGAACGGGCTGGCGACAACTCCCAGATGTCAATCTCATCATTATCCTGCCTAAATCCATCCAGACAGGCTGCGCTAAAACAACCGGTCAATACAGCCTTGAATGCCATATTAGCGCCTTGATGACCGACTACTAACACATCTCCCGGAAACGCTTGAATCTCAGCAACAAGCGGTGTGAGCCGATCTGCCACATCTTTGAGACTCTCGCCCCCCGGTGGCGGCAATAAAAACCCTTCCGAGCGCCACTGATCATAAAAATCAGAATCTTCAGCCCGTAAATCGGCTTCAAACTTGCCTTCCCATTCACCTAAATCGAGCTCTGTCAGTCGGGCATCCACCTCAATATCTAAAGATAAAGTGGCGCCCAGAATCTGTGCAGTCGTCTTGGCTCTTGCGAGTGGCGAACAGATAAGTCTCTGTAGTTTACAAGGCGCGTCGCGCAGGTGATCAGCGAGGGCTTTCGCTTGTTTCTCTCCCATCGCATTGAGAGGAATATCGCTCCTCGACTGCCATCGTCTCGCGAGATTCCAATTCGTCTGGCCGTGACGGGCAATTAATATCATCCGTTAATGTTACCTCCTATCCCCAACAAATTAAGGTCAGTTTCAGGACCGCTGTGACTGAAAACCTGATCCTTCGATAACATTAGTTTCGGCTATTGACTTCACTCGTGTTCAGCGTTAGAGTCGCGACAGATTTGTGCAACGCACAATATCTTTTTTATCCTCCTCCTATATTTAATCCCGCTTTGGCAATCATTGCGGGATTTTTTTTGGCTTTAAAAACAGTAGATTATTAATTAATAGATAGAGATTATGAATCTTTATCCATAAATAGATTGGCACTGACTATCGACACCAAACCATATTTTTTGCTCTGCAACATTTCTAGAATCACTAAAAACACCAAACCCGAGCAGAAGATAAAATTGCGCCTTGCGACAAAGGCTTTTTAACACTATTCCCGGTTCCCTAATGACTTTAGATGCTCAACCTGTTCTTTTTATATTTCCCGGCCAAGGCTCCCAGTATCCCGGCATGGGCAAAGACCTCTTCGACGCCTTCTCGAGCGTACGAGACATTTATACCGAGTCCAGTGATGTGCTCGGCTATGACATCGCGGCGCTCTCTTTCGACGACCCAAAAGATCAGATTCATCTCACGCGCTTTACCCAGCCGGTCTTACTCACACACTCAATTGCATGCTTAAACCTCTTTCAAGAGCAACTCAGTACGCGAATCACTCCGCGAGCCGCCGCCGGTCATAGCCTTGGGGAATATGCTGCCCTCGTTGCCTCAGGCGCTCTCGATTTTGCGTCCGCACTGCGACTGGTAAATGAACGAGGTCGCCTAATGGGCGAGCTTGGTGAAGGTGAGATGGAAGCCCTGCCCCTTGAATTTCAGGACGCCAAGATCATTGCGGAGAAACATTATTGTGCAGTCGCGGCTTGCAACCTTCCCGATCAAACAGTGGTTGGGGGTCGGGCTGCAGATCTGGACAGTCTTATTGAGGAATTTGGAATCCATTTTCCCGAAAAACGATCGGCCCGCCTTAAAACTGAGGGCGCGTTTCATACTTTTTATATGATCGAGACCGCAATGAAATTTAGATCAACCCTAGCAAACGCACCGCTACAAGCACCCTCTGTATCAGTATTGTCCAATGCGTCAGGTGCTTTTCATACCAAAGACCCGGATGCTATTCGGGCGGCTCTGTTTATACAGCTCTTTAATCCTGTCCTTTGGAATGCCAATCTTAACCACGCAGTTGAAAACGGATGTCAGGCAATCATTGAGTTTGGCGGCGGCATTGGCAAAGGGCAGGGTCCCGCAGGAAAAAAACCCAATCTTGCGGGTATTGTTAAGAAAACATTCCGGCGGCATGATAATCCGCCGCAGTATTCAAGCGTAATAAACATCGACACTCTAGAAAAATCGATCACACTCTGCACAACGTAACTTGACGCAGCTTCCTAGCAAAAAGATTTAAATTTTTTTGAATACGTTAGCGCTTTACGGCCTGACCGTCTTGATCTGGGGATCAAGTTGGTTTGCAATCCGCTATCAACTTGATTTTGTACCGCCTGAAGTGTCACTGTTCTACCGGTTTCTTCTCGCCTCTATCATTCTTATTGTTTGGTGTTTAGGACGAGGAATCTCATTAAAAATAAAAACACGACAGCATTTTTTTCTTGCAGCACAGGGATTTTGCATGTTCGGCTTGAACTATATTCTGTTCTACCATGCTGCATTTGATATAGCGAGCGGGCTTTTGGCCGTCGTATTTTCGATGATCACCGGCATGAACATTATCAACGGGGCGGTGTTTCTCAAGCGCCCCATTCGAACCAAGACAGCCGTGGGTGCGGCGATCGGCCTATGCGGAATGGGTCTTGTTTTTTGGCCAGAAATCACGTCATCAGGTAAAGTGGCCGTGGGCGCACTTATCGTTAGCGTGGCGGCCACGTATTCCGCATCACTCGGTAATATTCTGTCTGCACGCAATCAAGCCAGTGGCATCTCGGTTACCGCGGGCAACGCCATCGGTATGACCTACGGTACCATTTTTCTATTCGTATATTGCATGTATTCGGGCTCCCCATTCGTCCTCGAGCCCAGTCTGAAATATCTCGGATCACTGATGTATCTGGCGTTCTTCGCCTCGGTTATTGCCTTCGGTTGCTACCTGACCCTCATTGGTCGAATTGGCCCAGGCAACGCAGCGTATGCAACTGTTTTAGCACCTATCATTGCGCTCGCGTTATCGACAGGATTCGAGGGATACCAGTGGCAAGTGAGAGCAATAATTGGTGTTGGGTTCGTACTTATAGGAAACATTTTGGTTCTGGCCCCAAAACATGCTCTGATCAAGGCTGGCCTACGCCTCAAGTTAAAGATCTAAACGGTTTTCTCTTGTCTGTCTTGGGCGCGACGAAATCCCAACCACGAAATCGCACCCAACGCCAATGCGATTGCCGGCAAGACCATCATGTTCAGCATTCTCCATCCTGCTAACTCATGAATAATCCCGGAAGTGATCGCGGTAAACGCTACTGTGGAAAAAATTATGAGATCATTCAAACCTTGGGTTTTTGCCTTTTCCGATGACGAATAACTTTCTGTCACCAAACTTGTGGCGCCCACGAAAAGAAAATTCCATCCAATTCCAACCAAAATCAGCGCAGCCACAAAATGAGGTACTGAGGTTCCGCTTATATTCACTGCAATGCTCGAAAAAAGAACTAACGCTCCAACTCCCATTACTCGAACCGTCCCATAACGGATGATCAGATTGCCGGTAAAAAAAGAGGGTGCGTACATAGCGAGCAAATGCCACTCAATCACGACCGCAGTGTCAGCAAATGAATGTCCACATCCTGCCATTGCCAACGGCGTGGAGGTCATCAGTAGATTCATCACCCCGTATGCAACCATTGCGCTGAAAATAGCCACCAGAAACTTAGGTTGACGCACTATCTCTCCGAGAGGTCTCTGATGTCCATAGCGCTCAGATTTAGGAGGCGTTGGAATCTGAAGCCTTGAAGCCAGCGCAATAGACAAAGCGTATATAACAAGCAAACTTGCATAGCTCCCAACAAATGGAAAACCAGCAATTAAATCACGATTAGCGCTCGCCAAGTTAGGTCCAATAAACGCTGCCAAGACTCCTCCTGCAAGCACCCAGGATATGGCCCGACTCCGGTAGTCATCATTACTGATATCCGCAGCTGCAAATCGGTAGTAGTGACCCACGCCATTCAACATCCCGACCAGAAAAGAGCCTGTTGCAAACAACAGGAAGTTTTGATAAATGATTGCGACAATCGCGGTCAAAGCGCCAAGCAATCCGAACACTGGCCCCCACATGAATCCGCTACGCCGACCAATCCGTTTCATCAGGATTGATGCCGGAAAAGTAGAAACAAGTGTGCCGATATAGAGGCACCCAATTGGCACAGTTGCCCACAACTTATTCTCAGCCAATGAGAGCCCTATCAGTGCAGACGTCGCAACAATCAGCGAACTGCCTGAGAGCATCAGCGCCTGGCAGGCAGACAGCAGTAAGACATTACGACGAAGTAACCCAGAAAAGGTCACATATTTCCCCTTGTTTGAGCTTGAATTTGTTGTCAGATTCGGGAGGCAAACAGCGGACTTACATTCCGCGACGGTATTTTCCGCCCACCTCAAAAAAGGCCTGAGTCAATTGACCCAGAGAGCAAACCCGAGCTGCATCCATTAATGGATAGAACACGTTTGCCCCGTTTAGTGCCGCATCCTTGATGGCGCGCACAGCCGCACGAGATGCGTGTTCATTGTGTTCATGAAAAGCCGCCAGCCTCTTTAACTGACGTTGCTTTTCTGACTCAGTGCCGCGCGTCAAAGCAACCGGAGATTTCTCTGCGCCTTCTTCTGAGATAAACGTATTGACGCCCACAATCGGAAAAGTACCATCGTGTTTTTGAGTCTCATAGTAGAGTGACTCCTCCTGGATTTTTCCGCGCTGATAACCTGTCTCCATTGCGCCTAAAACGCCGCCTCGCTCAGACAAACGGTCAAATTCTTCGAGTACGGCCTGCTCGACCAAGTCAGTGAGTTCCTCAATGATAAAACTTCCCTGGTTTGCATTTTCATTTTTTGCTAAACCCCACTCTCGATTAATAATGAGTTGAATAGCAAGTGCTCGTCGCACAGACTCTTCACTCGGCGTGGTAAACGCTTCATCGTGTGCATTAGTATGTAAACTATTACAATTATCGTAGACGGCAATCAATGCCTGAAGGGTCGTACGAATATCATTAAAGCTCATTTCTTGGGCATGCAAAGATCGACCTGAAGTTTGAATATGATATTTCAGTTTCTGGCTACGCTCACTAGCACCATAACGATCACGCATCGCAATCGACCAGATCCGTCTCGCAACGCGTCCGAGCACAGTATATTCAGGATCCATACCGTTTGAGAAAAAGAACGAGAGATTGGGTGCAAAATCATCAATCGCCATACCGCGCGCCAAATACGACTCTACGTACGTGAATCCATTTGAAAGCGTGAGGGCCAACTGCGTGATTGGGTTCGCGCCAGCCTCGGCAATGTGATAACCCGAGATAGACACAGAGTAGAAATTTCGAACCTGGTTATCAATGAAATACTCTTGAATATCCCCCATCATTCGGAGACTGAAGTCTGTCGAGAATAAGCAAGTATTCTGACCTTGGTCCTCTTTGAGAATATCAGCCTGTACCGTGCCCCGCACCTGCATGAGGGCCCGACTCTTGATCTCCCCATGCTCATGCTCAGTCGGCAAGCGTCCTTGCATCTCATTAAATTTATCAACTTGCTGGTCAATTGCTGTATTCAGAAAAAACGCTAATACGGTAGGCGCCGGGCCGTTGATTGTCATCGAGACAGACGTTGCGGGATCACACAGATCAAACCCCTCGTAAAGCACCTTCATATCATCAAGCGTAGCGATAGATACACCTGATGTTCCAACCTTACCGTAGATATCAGGGCGTAATGCAGGATCAGCGCCGTAAAGCGTGACCGAATCAAAAGCGGTTGATAATCGTTTCGCGCTGGAATCCGCCGACAACAGTTTGAATCGTTGATTCGTACGCGCAGCGTCCCCTTCTCCTGCGAACATACGGGTCGGATCCTCATTTGCCCGCTTAAATGGGAACACGCCCGCGGTAAACGGAAAAAGACCCGGCAGATTTTCAAGCATCTGCCAGCGCAACCGATCCCCGGCATCATGATATCGAGGCAGACTGATCTTGGGAATACGTGTGCCGGAAAGTGAAGTAAAGGAAAGCTCGACGTCATGGCGTTCTCCGCGGACATCGAAACTCATAGTGTCTTTTTCATAGCGACCCTTTAAATCATCAAACGTCGCAATAATCTGAAGCATATCAGGGCCAAGTGCTTCTTCTATCTCATTAAGCAGGGTCACCAAGGCATGGGTCGTGTCGCTGTGCTCTTCTAGTAGTGCGATGCTTGTTCTGAGATGCTGAGAGCGACGCGCAAGTTCCTCGAGCTTGCAAACCCGTTCATGGTAACGCCTTACACTCAATGCAATCTCCGAAAGATACCGCTCTCGGTCGCTTGGTATCGACACATCTAAACTGCTCTCTGACTCTGGCGGGCGCAAATGATCACGTCCTTTTACAAGGCCATGCTCAACCAAGCACAAACGCAAGCCTCGATAAAGATCAGTTACGCCAGCGTCATTAAAACGAGACGCCATCGTCGCAAATACCGGCATATTCTCAACCGGTCGAGAAAATGCCACACGATTTCTCTGCATTTGCTTTCGAACGTCCCGGAGCGCGTCCTTCGACCCTTTTCGATCTGACTTGTTAATAGCGACCAAGTCCGCGTAATCAAGCATCTCAATCTTTTCTAATTGAGATGCCGCACCAAATTCTGGTGTCATCACATAAAGCGACACATCTGCTTCTTCGACAATTCCAGCGTCTCCCTGACCAATCCCTGGTGTTTCGACAATCACTAAATCAAAGTCTGCCGCGCGACAAGCGGTAACCATCCGGCTCAGTTCAGCTGGAATTCCACCACCCGCGGCACGAGTCGCGATAGACCGAAAGAATACGGTTTGCCCTTCGATCGCATTCATGCGAATACGGTCTCCTAGTAGCGCGCCACCGGTCTTCCGGCGAGTCGGGTCTACCGCTAAAACTGCAATTCGGAGCTCATCATCAGAGTCGATCCGCAATCGCAATATCAATTCATCGGTTAAAGATGACTTTCCTGATCCACCTGTGCCCGTAATACCCAGGACCGGTATCTTCTTCTGAGCTGAATCTACGTTAGATTGAATTTGCCGCGCCATATCATCACTTAGCGTACTATTCTCAATCTCAGTGAGCACCCGCGCGAGACACGCATGATTACGCGCATCCAGCTTATCCAAAAATTGAGTGGCTTCTTCACCCGGATAAAAGCTTGCCCGCGACAACATGTCATCTATCATTCCCTGCAGTCCTAGTCGCTGACCATCTTCGGGGGAATAAATTTTCGAAACACCATAATCATGGAGAGCCCGAATCTCCTCGTCAACAATAACGCCACCGCCACCGCCGAACACTCGAATATCACCTCGACCTTTTTCGCTCAGCATGTCGACCATGTATCGAAAATATTCTGTGTGGCCGCCTTGATACGAGCTGACCGCGATCCCCTGAACGTCTTCCTGAACCGCAGCATCAACAATCTCAGCCACGCTACGGTTATGGCCGAGATGAATGACTTCAGCGCCTGATGCCTGTAGAAGCCGACGAATAATATTGATTGATGCATCGTGACCATCAAAAAGGCTGGCCGCCGTAACAAATCGGATTCGATAATCAGTATCAGCGTAGGATTGTGGGGCCGATGAGGATTGACCGGTCAGAACTACACTCATGAAAACTCGCAATTGAAACAAATGATGAGTTGAGTTTAGTTTCCGTTTACGTAAACGTCAATTAAGTCTATAATTGCATCATGCTTTCGATCTCCGCGGCCCTCGATGAAAAAGACATTTTGTTCTCTATCTCTGATCTCGCGAGAGAATTTGGGGTTACCACTCGGGCGATTCGTTTTTATGAGGATGAAGGACTGCTCAGTCCGGGTCGCAGCGGTCGACAACGCGTCTATACGTCTCGGGATCACGTCAGACTCAAACTGATCGTGCGAGGCAAGCGTCTTGGATTTTCGCTAAGCGAGGTTCGAGAGATTATCGAAATGTATGACCTTGACTCGGGCGAGAACGGGCAACTTCGTTACTTTTTAGAGCAAATTAAGAAACGCCGCGAAGCACTGCAACAACAGCGCTATGATATCGAGCTGACGCTCGGCGAGCTGGATTCGATTGAGTCCGAGTGTAAACATCGACTGTCTGCTTTAAGTTAGCAATACCTGCTGAAAGAAATCGATCTACCAGCTCCTGTTTTGTGATGAATCTTTCAGAATCCAGTAAAGTGTCACAGACACTTCTAACTCTCGCCGCTTTCATGATAGTGGTTGCGGGCCTCAAAGCCGCCGCGCCGATTGTCGTTCCGATGTTAATGGCGATTTTTCTGGCTATTATTTCTATCGCACCGCTACAATGGCTCCAACGTCACGGACTACCACTATGGCTTTCCATGACACTTATATTCGCAATACTTATTACAACGCTGGTTATCGTCGGATCAACGCTTGGCGCATCCATCACCCAGTTAACCGCAACACTCCCTGGTTATGAAACACAACTGGTGGACCTAATTGATCGCTCGGCAATCTGGGTCTCAAGTCAGGGAATTGATATCCCCGCTGGCGGCATCGTCGGACTCATTGATCCTGAAGCTGCTGCAAAATTTTTTGGCCGTGTTGTAAGCGGTTTCGGCGGACTTGTCGCGGACAGCATGCTGATCCTTTTCACCGTGCTCTTTATTCTCGTCGAATCAACAACGATCCCGAGCAAGCTCAGAAGTTTCCTTAAAAACCCGGACGATACGCTTTTGAATCTTTCCGGATTTATGGATGGAGTGACTCAGTATCTGGTTATTAAGGGAATAATGAGTCTCATAACGGGCGCGCTAATTACCATTTATTTATTGATGCTGGATATTAATTTTGCGCTACTTTGGGGCGCGCTTGCTTTTTTCATGAATTTTGTCCCGTACATTGGCTCCATTATCGCGGCGGTGCCTGTTGTTATTCTGGCATTGCTTGATGCAGGCCCGGGAACTGCCCTGGCCGTTGGAGCCGGATTCCTGGCGGCCAACATGATTGTCGGCAACGTGCTCGAACCACGATTTACTGGGCAAGGATTGGGATTGTCCACGTTAGTTGTTTTCGTCTCTTTGGTATTTTGGGGCTGGGTGTTTGGGCCGGTTGGCATGTTCCTCTCTACACCTCTAACCATGCTGATGAAAATTGCTCTTGAAAATGACCCGAGAAGTCGGTGGATTAGCATCTTGCTAAGCTCTGAAGCACCCCCATCACCTCCCAAGTATTAATTTTAGGCGGGCACATCACTCGACTCGCCGGTCAATGACATCTCGAGCAGGCTCAGGCTAATGAAACTAGATGCGCTTCGTTCGCCTCGCTACCGACGATTCTGGTTCGGCTCAATTGGATCAACGGGAGCCTCCCAACTCTACTTTGTCGGACTTTCCTGGCTGGTTTTCGAGATGACAGGCTCAGCCGCCTACCTTGGTCTTCTTGGATTCTCGATGGCAGTGCCAACAATTGTTGCAACCCTTATGGGCGGTCTACTTGCCGATCGCGCAAACCGCGGCCGGATTCTTTTGCTGACATCAATTCTGGCGGGACTGTGCCTCTCGTTTCTGACGATTCTGGATCTAACTGAATCGGCGCAAATTTGGCAGGTGCTTATTCTGGCCGCGTTTTTGGGATTGATTTCTGGCTTTGACCTGCCAGCGCGCATTGCATTTTTTCCTTCGCTAATTGAGTCTTCTCAAATGATGAGCGCTGTCGCGTTGAGTTCCATACTTTGGCAAGGCACCCGAATGATTCTGCCGGCAATCGGGGGCTTGCTCATCGCCCTAGTCGATACCTGGCTATTGTTTTTTTTATGTTCAATAGGCTTTGGGGTAATGGGCTGGATACTGATCGGTCTGCAGACTCCGGACAAGCCCAATCCGCCAGAGGGTCAAGACCAATCCCTTGGGGCCGCAATCACCTTCATTAGGCGCGAAAAACTATTCTTAGTTCTGATCTCAATAACATGGATTTCGATGTTCTTTGGCACATCCTACGTTCAGATTATGCCTGTATTTGCCGAGCTTCTTGAGGCAGGTGAGAAAGGCTATGGCTATCTTATCTCTGCAACGGGTGTTGGCTCCGTATGCGGCACATTGATTATTGGGCGCTTTCAGCACTCCCCCCTTCTGGGTCGTTACATGATGGGAGGCGCAGTTCTCTTCGCTCTTTCGTTGGTATTCTTTGCAGCAGTCACCGGTCTTCTCGAAGGAGGCCCGGTGGCGTTCTATGCTGCATGTGGCTGTGCCATCCTGGGCGGAATCGGTGGGTCGTGTTTCCTTATTAGCTCTATGACTGTGCTTCAAATCGCTGTCCCTGACCCATTACGCGGCAGAGTGATGGGTATCCACAGCATCACATTCAGTCTAATCGCGCTAGGTGGTTTAGTATTAGGGCCGATTGCCGAACTACTTTCTGCACCGACAGCGGTACTTTTCGGTGCGATCACTCTTATCATCAGCCTAATCGGTTTTTCTGTGCGCTTTCCAAATTTATGGCGGCTCAACGCGCAAAATAGCGACTACAAGATCTAAGCTCACCTCATCAGCATCCGGAGTACTTTTTTGCGGGAAGGAGCTTCGGAGAGCAGTGCTAGAATAAAGCGTCTGTCAATCCTTAGGCCTGCTAGCTTGAGTCACTCAGAACCTTTCGATCTCTCGGCACTCACTGCCCTATCCCCCGTTGATGGACGGTATGGGACCAAAGCCGCCGCACTAAGACCGTTTTTTAGTGAATTTGGTCTTATCCGTTACCGAGTCATTGTAGAAATACGCTGGCTGATTACACTTGCTGAAAATGACAGCATCTCTGAAGTTCCCGCAATGTCCGAGTCTGCCAAGAATTTTCTTGAGCAAATCATTTCTGATTTTTCAATGGCTGATGCCATCGCCGTAAAAAAAATAGAATCCTCAACCAATCACGATGTAAAAGCAATTGAATACTTTCTGAAAGATAAAACCGCATCACACGATGAGCTCAAAAACATACGTGAATTCATCCATTTTGGGTGCACGTCAGAAGACATTAATAATTTATCGTACGCATTAATGCTACTCGATGGTCGCAACGAAGTAATGCTGCCTGCCTTATCGAAACTCACCGAATACCTTGCTGATATGGCCATTGCGCTCGCTTCTCAGCCGTTGCTCGCCCGAACTCACGGCCAGCCCGCTAGCCCGAGCACCATGGGAAAAGAAATCGCAAATGTCATTGCACGACTTGACCATGTTGGGCATCAAATTGCCTCAACCGCTATTCGCGGAAAGTTCAATGGTGCTGTTGGTAACTTCAATGCTCACCTATCCGCCTATCCTGAACTTGACTGGGCAAGTATCTCAAGACAATTCGTCAAAAGTCTGGGCCTCGACTGGCAGCAAATGACGACTCAGATTGAACCTCACGATGACCTTGCGGCACTGTGCCATGCCTTCGTTCGACTCAACACGGTCTTGATTGATCTCGACCGAGATGTTTGGGGGTATATCGCATTAGGCTACTTCAAACAAAAAACGGTGGACGGGGAGATTGGCTCCAGCACCATGCCCCATAAAGTAAATCCTATTGATTTCGAGAACAGCGAAGGAAACGCCGGACTCGCCAACGCACTTTTTGAGCACCTCGGCGCAAAATTACCTGTCAGCCGATGGCAGCGAGATCTCTCAGATTCGACCGTGCTACGAAACCTGGGGCCAGCATTTGCGCACTGTCTATTGGCAATTGAATCAACTCTACGCGGTCTCAACAAACTTGAGGTCAACAAAATCCGGTTGGAACACGAACTCGATCAATCGTGGGCGGTGTTGGCCGAAGCTATTCAAACGGTAATGAGACGCTACGATGTCCCTGAACCCTATGAGAAACTAAAAAACCTCACCCGCGGACGCGCCAAAATCGATGCCAAAACGCTGCAAGAATTTGTGGCCAACCTTCCCATTCCAGAAGACGCTCAGCACTACCTCGCGAATCTCACCCCCAGCACCTACCTTGGCAATGCCGAGTCAATGACGATTGATTTTCTTAAAAGGCGCTCAGGCACCCACTAAAGCCATCTCACTATGGATGAACAGATCCGACTTTCTAAGTTGATGGCTCAACAGGGTCTATCCTCGAGGCGGGAAGCTGACAAGCTGATCTCTGCTGGGCAGGTGCTTGTCAATGGCGAGATCATTAAGGAACTCGGCACCAAGGTGCACCCTAGTTCGGATATTAAACTGGCAGCGATTGCGCAACGAAAGCGTGAAAAACTTGCAACCTTAATTCTTAACAAACCGGCGGGCTGGGTTTCCAATCAGCCTGAAAAAGGCTATGAGGAAGCAGCGTCACTAATTATTGAAAGCAATCGATCTGATAGTCGCGAAGACGCAAAGCGAAAAATACCACTCGCCTCTACCCTTAATGTTGCCGGTCGACTGGATATTGACTCGTCCGGTTTGCTGGTACTCACCCAGGATGGCACGGTTGCCCGAAAACTCATCGGCCCTAAAAACAACATCGAAAAAGAATATCGAGTTCGAGTCAAAGGCGCTGTCACTGATAATCGGATCAAACAACTCACCCACGGCTTATCCCTAGACGGCAGGCAATTGCGCCCCGCGATCATCAACCTTATTGGAGATGATCTTTTAATGTTTGTTTTGCAAGAGGGTCGGAAACGACAGATTAGAAGAATGTGTGAGCTCGTCGATCTGGAGGTTCGAACACTCACTCGCGTCAGAATTGGCAGAGTGAAATTGGGTCAATTACCTCGCGGCACGTGGAGACATCTATCGCAACAAGAGCAGTTCTAGCGTGGCACTGTATCCTCTTATTCGATCCCTCCTGTTTCGCCTCAATCCCGAAATCGCGCATCATGTCGTTGTCAGTGGGATTGGGCTTGCGGGGAAAGTCCATCCACTCAACCAATATCTTGCTGATGCCCATCGCGGCCGACTCCCGGCGCATCCGACCGAACTCATGGGCTTGATCTTCCCAAATCCTGTCGGTATTGCAGCGGGTCTCGACAAAAATGGAGAGGCGATCGATGGATTAGCCATGCTTGGATTTGGCTTTCTTGAGCTCGGCACCGTTACACCTTTGGCTCAACCGGGTAATCCGAAGCCCAGAATGTTCCGCCTCACAGAAGACGGCGCACTGATTAATCGAATGGGATTTAATGGAAAAGGCCTTAGCTATCTCCTAAATCAACTCAGTCGAGCCAAGCAACACGTGCCAGTCGGGATAAACCTTGGCAGAAATGCAACAACCTCGAATGAAAATGCGTGGCAGGATTACGTCACGGGCCTTCGGGCGGTCTACGGAGTTGCAGACTACGTCGCCATTAATATCTCATCACCGAACACAACAGGGTTGCGTGATCTGCAAGAGGGTGAGAGTCTCAATTTATTATTAAGCCGAATAAAAGAAGAGCAAACCCGACTCGCTGATCAACACCAAAAATATACCCCGCTCGTCATCAAGATCGCACCTGATCTTGATGACGAGCAGCTTTTTCATTTTACAAAGACATGGTCAGAGCATAACTTAGACGGGATTATTGCAACAAATACCACCACAACTCGGCCCGAATCCCTGCGGAGCTCTCCGCATCGATCAGAGAACGGGGGATTAAGTGGCGAACCTTTAGCATCGCGTTCCAGAGAAGTCGTCAAAAAATTACGTCAACAACTTGCACCCGATGTTCCGATTATTGGCGTTGGCGGAATTCACGATGCCGAGTCAGCCAATGCAATGCTTGCCGCGGGTGCCAACCTGATTCAGATTTATACCGGACTCATTTATAAGGGCCCTGGACTTTTAAGAGAAATCCTCACTCATTTAAAAACCCATCAAGACTAAACTGCTCGCTAGGCCTCAACCGACCACTCATGATTTCAGCATCACTGTTGCACAGTAACGATCGCCTCGCGACCTATCCACCATCCTGGTATGCGGCAACCGCGACCGGATATCCCGATACCGAGCAACTCACCGGCGCTCATGAAGCTGATATTGCAATCATCGGAGGCGGATTTACCGGGTTGTCGGCCGCGCTGCATCTCAGTAAACGGGGCTATTCAGTTGCGCTACTGGATGCCCATCGCGTCGGATGGGGAGCAAGTGGCCGCAATGGGGGTCAGGTTGGCACTGGGCAACGGGTTGACCAGGATGAGCTTGAGCAAAAAGTGGCGCCAAGCATTGCTCAAGCGGCTTGGGATATCGCAGAACAGTCCAAAGCGCTGGTGCGATCTCTTATTGAAGAACATGACATTAAATGTGATTATCGTGCTGGCTCGATACATGCCAACCATCGGCAGCGATACGATTCGCATTCCCGATATTTCGTCGAACGGTTGCAAGATAAGTACCAGTACCCGCATATTCGTTACGTTCCAAAGGAAGAAATGCGCCACCTCGTCGCAAGTGCGGACTACTTTGGAGGCTCGTTGGATATGGGCGCCGGTCATCTGCACCCGCTTAACTATGCCTTGGGCCTGGCTCGAGCCGCCAAGAGCCATGGCACGCGCTTATTTGAACAATCAGAAGTGCTTCGGGTCGATAAAGGCGATCCTGCTGTTATTCATACCGCCAACGGGACACTAAAAGCTCGATTTGTCTTATATGCGTGCAACGGGTACATCGGAAAACTGGCAAAAGATATCTCGCGACGTGTGATTCCAATTAATAACTATATTATTGCAACTGAGCCACTAGGCGAAGAACGCGCCAGAAAAATAATCAGCAATAATGCCTGCGTCGCTGACTCACGTTTTGTTGTCAATTACTTTCGCTTCTCAAACGATCATCGAATGCTTTTTGGTGGAGGCGAGAGCTACGGCTATAAATTCCCAAAAGATATCAAGGGATTTGTTCGAAAACCGATGCTCAAGATTTTTCCCGAACTCAGAAACGCTAAAATTGAGTTCGGATGGGGTGGAACCTTGGCGATCACGGTATCTCGTCTGCCGTTTTTTCATCGACACTCCCCCAACATACTCTCAGCCTCCGGCTATTCAGGCTCTGGAGTCGCGCTTGCAACCGGTGCGGGCGCAATGCTCGCTGAAGCCATAGAGGGCACAACCTCACGGTTCGATGTCATGAATCAACTGCCCACCCCTTTGTTTCCCGGCGGTGCCGCGCTACGATCTCCTCTGCTGGCCCTGGCGATGACGTGGTACGCCCTGCGCGATCGACTCTAGATCAATCTCAGCTCATGCATATGTCCGATTGATGCTCAGTTTCGCAGCATAAAGCAAAGCGACCGGTTATTCGCCGGCATGGGCAAATCAGCGGTCAATTCAAATCTATTTTTTTCGGCAAGGGCGCTGACCTGTTCAAATTCACGGATGCCGCTTTCAGGATCGCGCGCTTTGAGCCATTCATCAAAGCGCACATTACTTAACGCCAGAGGCTGGTCACGGTATTGATACGGTCCATAGAGATAAATAATCCCACCTTCGGCCAGCGCGCCTCGCGCCGCCGCAAACAGATTCACGGTGCCCTGCCAGGCCACAATATGCACCGTGTTGATACAAACAATAGCATCAACCATTGGAAGCTCAAGCTCCCTCGAAAGCAGATCTATCGCGATGGGTTCGAGACAGTTCTCCCCCGCATCATCACGCCAGGCTTCGATACCCGGCAGGCACTCGGGAAGATCACTCGGCAACCACTCAAGCAAGGGCAGGGCTGCCGAAAAATACGTCGCATGTTGCCCACTACCGCTGCCAAGTTCAAGAACTTTGCCGGTCGCTGGCAAGAGATCACGAATGATCGTTAAGATCGGCTCACGATTACGATCGCACGCAGGCGCGTAAGGTCGACTCATTCGCTGCTCATCATTAGAAAAGTAAACGCACAGGTTATCCGATCCTTGCTTACAAATGATTACGCGAAAAAAATAAACTTAATAAAGCCAATAATTTGAAATTGATAATGATCAATCAGCATCAAACCGAACAGCATCGCCAGATACTGAATCGAAAAACCAAATGTTTGACGAGACAGTGTGTCGCTGTAATTACGATACAGCCGCACAACGTATCCCAGAAAACCCAGTCCAAGCAAGATAGCACCGATAAAATACATCCAGCCTGACATCCCGGTCGCAAAAGGCAGCACACTGACCGCCAATAGCAAAATGGTATAAAGCACCATCTGCAACAGAGTGTGTTGCTGGCCATGCGTTACGGGCAACATGGGAATACCCGCCGCGGCATACTCGTCTCGGCGATAAAGTGCCAACGCCCAGAAGTGTGGCGGGGTCCAACAAAAAATAATTAAAAATAATAAAAGCGCGTCAGAACCTACCTCTCCGGTGACCGCAGACCACCCCAGCACTGGAGGCATAGCGCCAGCGGCGCCACCAATGACGATGTTTTGCGGTGTCACGTGTTTGAGCCAAACTGTGTAGACAACCGCGTATCCAATCATCGATCCAAACGAGAGCGCTGCGGTAAGCAAATTAACCTGACTGATCAGTAAGACCATTGAAAGAAGGGCCAGCGACCCTGCGAACAGGATTGCAGGAATAGTCTGAACGCTGCCTGTTGGCAAAGGTCGACCCGACGTTCGCGCCATCACCCGGTCGGCCCGACGGTCCAGCAGGTGATTAAAGGCGGCGCCCGAGGCAGCCGACAATCCAATTCCTAGTCCGCCAAAGATTAGCGCGCTAAGAGGAATCATTCCCTCAATCGAGAGAAACATGCCAACAACTGCGGTAAATACAATTAAGGCGACGACCCTTGGCTTCGTCAACTCGTAATAGGCGTAACAGAGTTGTCTCGTTGACAAAATCGACTGAGCGGATGACGTTGAAACTTGAGCTTTCATATCAACTCGGATTATACGATTAACTCCCTTTTTCAGCCTATCCGAGATGCTCTCAAGAGTCGTCCAATATCTTTATGGAGATCTTTTGGGTCACCCTCCAAAGGATAAGACATCATCAGATTGCCTCGAGGATCCACGAGATATATCTGGCCGAGGAACCCGCTCGCACCGAGACCGTTGGTTTTGAACTGTTTGGTCAAGATTTCCTGTTCGGTTTTGCCTGCTGCCAAAACCATTAATTTAGGGACTTTATTAACCAGGCCAGAGACTGCAGCTAAATCATCGGGGTTGAAGGTAATTGCCAACAGACGGACGCGCTTTTCGTTTTTGCCCAGGCTGATTCGCGCCCGCTCAATTCCATCAATAACCTGCTGACACTCTGCGAGGCACTCGTTTTCGAGTAGCAAAACGTAGGTCCATTTTCCAAAGATTTCATTAAAGTCGGTAACACCCCCCGCGACTGTCATCAATGAAACGTTACTCAGTGCGACCGGTGGCTCAATCAAATTTCCCCGATTTCGGAAACTATCTGGTTTCCATAGCCATCCTGCAACGACCGGCGTCAAAAAAAGCATCATGAGCGCAACCATAATTAGGCGCTTTTTATTACGAGCACGGTTTACCATTTTTTGATCATCAAGCTCTGTCATTTTCTAATCTTTCCTTGCTTAGAGTCTTTCCGCTGGCGCCACACAAAAGAAATCACAACCAGTACAAACACGGCTGCCATTCCAAACCATTGAACGGCATAAGCCTGATGCCGCTGAATCATGGTCCGACTGGGTCCGGGCCAGTCTCGAACAAATCCCCCCACTTCATCGGGGGCAAGCCTTAAAACATAAGGTTGCAGATCATAGGGCGCCGAAGTTGCCAAAACGTCAAGATCAAGATTTTGACGCAACAGTTCTCCAAAAACAGGCGCCTCATCAACGAATGTGAATCCCTCTAGAGGCGCATACAGTTGTCCAGAGATTTTTTGCTGGCCAACCGGAACATTCGGGCGGGGCAATTGTTCGCGTGAGCCTTCAAGCGGAATCCATCCTCGATCGACAAATATCCGCACCTGACTGCCTTCGATCATAAACGGCGTTAACACATGAAACCCTGCGCGCCTTTCATAGGTTCGGTTATCCCAGAGAAATTGCCCCTCTCGTTCAAATTGGCCGATAATTTCCGCTGGCCATCCTGATTTCTCGGGTCCAATCATAACCTTCGAGACCTGGATTGGAACCTGCTGAGACCGCTGAGTCTGTTGATCAAAGTACACTTTCTTCTGTTCAGCCCGCTGAAGTTGCCAAGCGCCCAGCGCCGACAACATCATGAACGTGATGGGAATCAGAAACCAGGAGAGATAACGACGCTTCACCCTCTAAATCACCATAGAACGGTCAGTTCACTGCGACCCGATACAAATCTGATAACATTCAACGCGTTCTCTATATGCATGTATTTCTTTTTATGCTCATCAAATCCATTGTTGTCATCTTGCTCGTGACCATGGTCGCGAGTCTGGGATATGCGATGCTGTCGATGGTTCGCGATAAAGGTCGAGGAACCACAACCGTAAAAGCGTTAACCTACCGCGTTGGGATTTGGGTCGTGCTTTTTGGTTTAATCGTTATGGGTCTTTACACCGGGGCCATCAAACCCAGCGGGTCATTGCAAAAAGCGGCTGTTCAAGTTCAGGAGTAGTCCCAAGTTTTAAAAAACGCCGCCTCCGCAAGGCGGCGTTTTAATTTCTACTCCAAACCACTACAAAATATAAACAAAGATAAATAGTCCGACCCAGACGGTATCGACAAAGTGCCAGTACCAGGCTGCCCCCTCAAAACCAAAATGCTCATCTGGTTTGAAATGACCCTTTAGGCACCTGACCAGAATCACCGCAAGAATAATCGCGCCAACGGTGACATGAAAGCCATGGAATCCGGTCAGCATAAAGAACGTTGCACCATAAACGCCTGAGCCCAAGGTCAACCCCAAGTGACGATACGCTTCAATGTACTCATAAACCTGAAAATACATAAACGCCGCGCCCAACACAACTGTAACAAAAAGCCAAAAACATAACGGACCGCGTTGGTTTTTCTTAAGTGCCCAGTGCGCAATCGTGACGGTAACGCTGGATGTGAGCAACAAAAGCGTATTGATTAGTGGAATACCAAATGCGCCGATGCTTGAAAATGTTCCAGCCGCGACATCGTGGGCGTCAGGGCCAATATAGGCGGCGCCAGCAGGGCCGGCAGTCGGCCAGGTGGCTTCAAAGCCGGGCCAGAGGAATTCATCGCCCGCAATCCACGGAACTGACAACACTCGGGCGTAGAACAAGGCGCCAAAAAATGCGCCGAAAAACATAATCTCGGAGAATATGAACCAACCCATTCCCATTCGAAACGACGTATCGACCTGCGCATCGTACTTCCCAGCCTCGCTTTCAGTCGCCACTTGTCCAAACCAAGCAAACATCATCAGAACAATAACACCCGCGCCTGCAATCATCAGCCATAGGCCTGGCGCAAGATAATGCAAGTTCAGAATAAACCCTAAAGCGAGCAAAAATAATCCCATCGAAGTAATTGTTGGCCACTTCGTTGGATCCGGCAAATAGTAACCACCATGCACTGCACTCATTTGACTGGTCCTCTTTCTTATATTTGTAAGTTAAAAATTATTCTCTAGGAATTATTCGTTAGATTTTCATTTGCCGGATAGACCTCATAAGACAATGTAATCGTCTTAACCTCCGCAGGTAACTTTGGATCCACCACGAAGGTCACCGGCATTAATTTGCTCTCTCCGCCCACTAACTCCTGTCGTGTAAAGCAAAAGCACTCCGTTTTACGAAAATGTCGCGCCGCTTTGGCGGGCGTCACGCTCGGCACCGCCTGACCGGCCGTCATCGCATCGACAAGACTATGCGCCTCATAGATCACAGTCGTTGCCTCGCCAGGATGCACATTGAGCCGTACGGTCTTGGGTCGGTCAACACGCCAAGGGATTCCGCTGACATTCACCGTAAATTCAACAGTCACTGTTCTTGATTTATCGATCGTGAGTGGTGCCGCACTTACCTCTGAGAGTGTCGCACTCTTTCCATTTAAACCCGTTATCTCACAAAAAACGCTATAAAGCGGCACTAACGCGTACCCAAAACCAAACATACCGACCACCCAGAGGGACAGCCACCCTGTGACTCTTCGGTTGCTTTTTCGTACGTTGCGCTCAGTCATTCTTTTAATACCCTAAAGCAGGTATTTCACAATGCTCCAGGCGAAAACTGCGGCCACAAAGATCACCAGCCCGGTCACGGTTTTTCGAATGCCTGATTTTTGTACTTCTGTTTTCATGAAATATACGGTCCGTCCCGGTCTTAACGCACTTCAGGTGCTGTCGCGAAGGTATGGTAGGGCGCCGGCGAAGGCACAGTCCATTCCAACCCTTCAGGGTTATCCCAAACCTCTGCAGTCGCTTTTTTGCCGCCACGAATTGATTTAATGACCACCCACAACAGAATCAGCTGAGAGAAACCAAGGATGAACCCGCCAATACTGGACACCATATTGAACTCCGCAAACTGCAGTGAGTAATCGGGGATTCGTCTTGGCATACCCGCAAACCCTAAGAAGTGCTGCGGAAAAAAGGTGATATTAAATGAAATAACGGTGAGCCAAAAATGAACCTTACCAAGCGTCTCGTCATACATATGACCGGTCCACTTCGGAAGCCAGTAATAGACTCCCGAAAACATGGCCAGCACAGAACCACAGAAAATTACATAGTGGAAATGAGCCACAATAAAGTAGGTGTCATGATACTGGAAGTCAGCCGGGGTAATCGCCATCATCAGCCCCGTCAGGCCGCCAACGGTAAAGAGCGCGACCGTTGCAATCGCATACAACATCGGCGTCTCAAAAGTCATACTGCCTCGCCACATCGTGGCGAGCCAGTTAAAGACTTTTACACCGGTTGGAATAGCGATCAGCA
The DNA here is from genome assembly GCA_018672825.1 of Pseudomonadota bacterium. GTDB lineage: Bacteria > Pseudomonadota > Gammaproteobacteria > Arenicellales > UBA868 > UBA868. The sequence goes on from JABHUE010000096.1 coordinate 53,352, forward strand.
TCGTGGAATACATAAAGAACAACTCACCGGACAAAGGCATACCAACGGTGTACATGTGATGCGCCCAAACAATAAACGACAAGAACGCAATCGCGGCAGTGGCAAACACCATCGAGGTATAACCAAACAGAGGCTTACGAGAAAATGTTGGAATGACCTGAGAGATGATTCCAAACGCCGGCAGAATCAGAATATAGACTTCCGGATGACCGAAAAACCAGAAAATGTGTTGGAACATTACCGGATCACCACCGCCTGCTGCACTAAAGAACGCAGTTCCAAAATGACGGTCGGTCAGTAACATGGTCACCGCACCCGCAAGAACCGGCATCGCAGCAATCAGCAAGAAAGCCGTAATGACCCAGGTCCAAACAAAAAGCGGCATTTTCAGAAGCGTCATCCCTGGCGCCCGCATATTGAGTATGGTCGCGATAATGTTAATGGCGCCCAATATGGAGGACATGCCGAGGATGTGAATAGTGAAGATCGTTAGATCAACACCCATTCCACCTTGTATTGAAAGCGGTGGATAAATAGTCCAGCCTGCAGCAGGCCCACCACCCGGCACAAAAAGCGACGTGATGAGTAGCGTGGTGGCGAAAGGCAGCAACCAGAAGCTCCAGTTATTCAGTCGCGGTAGCGCCATATCAGGCGCGCCGATCATCATGGGCAGCATCCAGTTAGCAAAGCCGACAAAGCCAGGCATCACCGCACCAAAGATCATTACCAACGCATGGACGGTAACCATCTGATTATAAAAATGGGGGTTAACGACCTGGAGACCTGGCATAAAAAGTTCAGCCCGAATAACCAGTGCCATTGCACCGCCCACGAGAAACATAATGAACGAAAACCACAGATAAAGCGTGCCAATATCTTTGTGGTTGGTGGTAAACAGCCAACGCGTAATACCCTTCGGTACCTCATCGTGATGATGGTCTGCAACCGCTGTAGTCATACAGATACTCCTGTTAAAGTTAAATCACTAAATATAGAAACTGGTCAGCCTTAGCTTTTGTTCTTTTGCGCCTCAATCCAAGCCATGTACTCGGCCTCTTCGACAACATCAACGACGATTGGCATATAGCCATGGTCTTTCCCGCATAGTTCTGCGCACTGACCGCGATAGGTTCCGGTCTCGTCTGCGCGAATCCACATCTCATTGATGTAGCCCGGGATGGCATCTTTCTTGCCGCCCAATTGTGGCACCCACCACGCGTGAATCACATCTTTTGCCGTCAATAGCAGGCGCACCTTTTTACCCGCCGGGATCACCAGGTGGTTATCAACTTCAAGTAAATAATTTTCACCTTTGGTCTCATTGCCTGTGATTTGGCTTTGTGGCGTCGCCAGTTTGCTGAAAAAAGAAACATCTTCTTCAAGGTAGTCGTACTGCCAGCCCCACTGATATCCCGTCACTTTAAGAACCATATCTGATTCGGTGGTGTCCTCCATTAACAGGAGCGCTTTGGTTGACGGCACTGCCATGGCAATCAGAATCAGGGTCGGAATCACGGTCCAAAGTACTTCTGCTTTTGTGGAGTGACTGAACTTGGCCGCTTCAGCTCCTTTGCTTTTTCGAAACTTGGCGATCGAGTAAAACATGACGCCAAACACGATAATGCCGATTACGGTAACGATATACATAATGAGCATATGCAGGTCATACTGCACTCGCGCGATCTCCGTGACCGGTCGTTGCAAATTAAGCGCCCACTCCGCTTGAGCCACTGTTGGCAGGATCCCCATCATCCCTGCGCCTGCTGTCGCCACAATTGCGCTTCGCAGTTTTTTAAATCGACTTACGATCATTGTCATCTCCAAAACAGAGTTAATTTTCAATTAATAAAATTTTTTGTTAAAAACCTTTCAGGCGCGAAGCAAACTTCGAAGTTGCTTTGCGGTTTTTAATCGATCTTCCTCGGTTAATACGGCGCCTATTTCTGTAAATTTTCCGTGCGACCCTATCCACATTTTACTGGGATACCAGGAGGGCCCTGTTGAGACCCTGATCTGCGCCCAATATCGATCGAGCTTTAATTCCCACTCGCCGTTTCGATCCTTTTTGTTTAGCTGGATTCGATCACCCTCGGAAACAATCAGATCAAAAAACGTTGACCTTTTCTTAATCAACAAAAACGTCAGCGCCAAAAGCGCCAGCTCCATACCGAGAAATGGTAAAACCGGCCAAGCGCCAAGCATCACCATATAAACACCTATTCCAACTGCAACCACACAGAAGACCCCAAAAATCATAATGCCCGCGACAGCGCTCAGCGAGCTATTTGGCCGAATCAAAAGCTTGAAATCGCGCCGATCTGGAGCCGTCTGGAGGTATGTCATCGTTGCACCGCAACCAAGATGCTGTTTGGAAAACCAATGCCCGACATTGCCGAAGGCTGGAATTCCAATATTGGTTAAGAAAACACTGCGAACACTAGCATATTAGAGATAAATGCATCAAGCATGATCCCTTTATTCTTACCGCTAAAAGACTTACTACCAGAGTTGGTTAATCGGCCAAAATCCAAAATATTGGGAGAACAATCAACGCGGTCCAGCCCGCGCTTATTCGCCAAATTTCACCTCAATCGAACGCTCTGTATCGTCAGGCGGTATTCGGGCCCACGCCACGCCGTATATCAACTCAAATGTCGCCCTTAAGCGATCGCACTCAGCCGACGAGGTCCAGTAAGCCGACTCAAATGCTTGCCACCGGCTCTTTCCCATCAAGTTCCGTCGCCGTTCCACCAACGCGTTGGTGCCGCCCAGCATCCGCAAATCCTTAACCAGTCCCTCAACACTCAAATAGGTCAGACCAACCACGTCGACATCCATCACCGGCTCCAGAAAACCGGCCTGAAGTATCGTATCGCCAAGATCGTGCATATCAATAAATGCATGTCCATGGGGCTTGTTATCAACCTCTGCCCAAGCGGCTCGCAATTCAATCAGCGTATCCGGACCAAAAGTTGCGAGCAACATCAGCCCACCAGGTTTCAGAACCCGCGCGACTTCTTTGAGTGCATCGGTTGAATCCGTCCACGATAAAATCAAATTAGCAAAGACAAAATCAAAACAATGATCTTTAAAGGGTAACTCGTGGGCATCGCCAAAGCAGGCAGACCATGCATCGGGTTGTGCAACCGCTTTCAAATCGCAGGCAGCATCAAAGCAATTATCCAATCCCACCACGAGGGCCTCTGGATATTTGCTCGCAAGCTCGCGAGACTCCAAGCCTATCCCGCCCCCCAGATCTAAAATAGCCTGAGGCTGAATGTCGATCAAATCAAGGCGCTCGAGAAGTTCTGCCCCACAGCGACGCGCGATCAAATTTTCACTTTGATCGAACCGAATGGCTCTTTTTGAGGCCAGCCGCACCGCACGGCCGGAGAGTGTGGGATCGAAATGATTCATAGTGACGAATAGTACTCAAGACTGTAAAGCATCACACAGAATCCAAATCGTTTTCTGGTTAAGTTGATCAGATGGCATTTCCATTTGAACCCGCTATCACTGCGCCGCGCGCAACCCGCGTTCAGGCGCTCGGGCGACTTGCGGTTCGTTTGTGGGACCAGGCGCTCCAGCCTATATGCCTTAACTGCCGAACCGGTCCCGAGTCTAACCATGGTCTGTGTGAAAAATGCCTTCAGTTAATTTCTCTTAACGCGACCTGTTGCGAGATTTGCGCACGTCCGCTTACTCAAAACCTAGTTTGCGGTCAGTGCCAGAAAATTCCACCCTTTTTTGATCGCGCATTAACGCCGCTGCTTTATGTCGATCCTGTCGATCGGTTCTTGTGCGGGCTCAAATATCGCGAACAATTCTCATTCGCCCGATTTGCCGCAGGCGTGATGACAAATCACGCTCTAAAAACCGGTCAGAAAGCACCTGACATGATCTGCCCTGTACCCATGACCTCAAAAACACTGCGAAAGCGGGGGTTTAATCAATCCGCATTTATCGGACAACTCATCGCATGGCAGCTAGGAATCCCAATGTCGAGCAACTTGATTTTAAAAACCCGAGACACCGCTCATCAATCCGACCTCAAGGCCAAAGAGCGACAAAATAATCTGAAAGGCGCTTTTGAATGCAAGCGTCAAGTCCGGGGGAGACATATTGTAATCGTCGACGATGTATTAACCACCGGCGCGACAGCAAACGAGATCAGTAAAACCTTAAAAAAATATGGCGCCTCGCGCGTCGACATTTGGGCTTGTGCACGAACTGTTTAGCTAACCGATCCAATCTTGGCATAAAAAAGCCCCGGCAATGCCGGGGCTTTCAATAAGATTTTGGCTCTACCCCAGAGACAGCTATCGACAAGAGCTCGGTAGTTGGCTATCGTCAATCGAAGTTGACGCACAATCCCACTCAATCGTTCCCGTGTTGTCCGTTGGAGTGAAGGTCATGGTGTCTCCACTATGCACTCCCGCATCGAATGTCACTGTCACAATCCCGGTAGCAGAAGCCGCCTTTACTGAGCCAACATATGTGCCTTCGATATCTGCTGCTGCGCTCAGTCCTAGCACAGCGTTGCAATCATCAGCAGCGGTGCAACTCGCTGCCGCAGGCCACGCAGCATTCTCATTAAAGTATTCACCCAAGGAGGTCTTCACGCCCGAAAATAAATTAATCGCTTCTGCTGCCTGTGCACGACCGGTGTAGGCCTGATACTGCGGAATCGCGATCGCCGCCAGAATACCGATGATCGCCACAACGATCATCAGCTCAATCAGCGTGAAACCACCTTGGTCTTTCTTTTGTTTCGGCTGCGTTAAATCTTGCGTCATGTTCTCAAGTTTAGCTTTCATCATGCTCCCCTCGTATTTAGCTAAAAATTTCCAGAATTCTCAGGGTGTTAATGCAAAAATCAGACCCTTATGTCCCTATTCTAACCTAACCTCAGGAAACCACCGCCCTTTGGAAGGGCCTGAAGATATTCCTTATAGGATAGAGTGAATTTACAGACAAACGCTTCTAAACACCTAATCATCTTGTGCCCGATCGTAATCTTTTGTTAGAAATTTGGTGGTTTTCCTAATTTGGGTTTATTTCCACAGATATGATCGATGTTTCGCTGATAAGATAAAGTTGTCTAGCGTCATATATCAATCGCAATTCTGGCAGTCTCCGTCATTACTTAGAAGGACTCTTTTTTTGAGCTCAACTCCTGCACCTGATTCAAACCCATCACCGTTTTCTCTGATGGTTCGCGGCACCAGCCTTATGGGGCTCGCCAAACGAATCGCCGAGAAAGGCCTGCTCTCAAAAAAGCGCGTGCAAGAGACACTCGAAACAGCACAAAATAATAAGCGATCGTTTTTACGTGAAGCGCTCGAAGCCGGCGAGATTGATCACGCCCAATTACTCCAATGCGCATCAGAAGATTCAGGCCTGCCGCTTTTGGATCTCAAAGCATTTGATCTTTCAAAGCGACCCAAAGATCTTGTCGATCGACGCTTTATCGAAACGCATGGCGTACTGCCGCTTTATAAACGAGGCACCAAGGTTTTTCTAGCGGTTCCGGATCCTGCTGACGTTGGCGGTCTTGACGCCTTTAAATTCCAGAGCGGGTTTGGCGTTGAAGCCATTCTGGTCGATCCCAACATTCTCAGCAAAATCATCCGGGACATCCTGAGCGGTATCAGTTCGGAACTGGCGGATCTGGATCAGGACAGCAACCTTGACACCTTCGCGGGACAATCCAATGCCGCGGACAGCTTGGAGGATGCCGAAGCCGACACGCCCGTTGTCCGGTTTGTTAACAAAATTTTTATGGATGCCATCAGTCAGAAAGCATCTGACATCCATATCGAGCCCTACGAAGAAAAGCTTCGGATCCGGTACCGACTCGACGGCGTCTTGCATGAGATTGCGAATCCCCCGCCCTCATTGACCTCACGGATCACGGCACGCATCAAAATACTCGCTCGGCTTGATATTGCCGAACGGCGTGTGCCGCAAGATGGTCGGATGAAACTCGCACTCTCCAAAAATCACGAGATCGATTTTCGGGTCAGCACGCTACCCACCCAATTTGGCGAAAAAGTAGTCATTCGGGTGCTCGATAGCAGTGGTGCCGAGCTTAGCTTGAAGGCGCTGGGGCTAGAAGAAGATCAATTCAAACTCTACGAAGAAGCGATCAGCAAACCCTATGGCATGATTTTGGTCACTGGCCCGACGGGCAGCGGCAAGACGGTATCGCTTTATTCAGCTTTATCAACCCTAAATTCACCAGAAGTAAATATCAGCAGCGTCGAGGATCCTATCGAAATTAATGTCCCCGGCATTAATCAGGTCGCCATCAATGAGCGCGCGGACCTTACCTTTGCAGTCGCGCTACGAGCATTTCTGAGGCAGGATCCGGATATCGTCATGGTTGGCGAGATTCGGGATCTCGAAACAGCTGACATCGCGGTCAAGGCATCACAAACCGGTCACCTTGTCCTTTCGACCCTGCACACCAACGATGCGCCCTCAACGGTTGTTCGCCTGCTGAACATGGGCGTTGAGCCATTCAATGTTGCTTCATCGGTACACCTCATCATGGCGCAACGACTGGTTAGAAAGCTTTGCAGTCAATGTCGTCAACCTGCGAAGCACCCGGACGAAGCTTTGATTCGCGCAGGATTCTCCCCCGGGCCAGAGATCGGAGAGATCAAAATCTACGGACCCGGCGGATGCGACGAGTGCACCGGCGGCTATAAAGGCAGAACCGGAATTTTTCAGGTGATGCCGGTTACCGAGGCAATCTCTACCATGATCCTTCGAGATGCAGGTCAGGACGCAATTGAAAAACAAATGACACTCGAAGGCGTACTCAGCTTACGTCAAGCGGGTCTCAAAAAAGTCCGCGCCGGAATCACAAGTCTCGAGGAAGTGCTTCGAGTCACCGGCAGCTAAATCAATGGCAGGAAAAGAATCCAAGCCAAACATCGTATTTGTCTGGTCGGGCATAGACCGGCAGGGTAAAAAAGTCTCGGGAGAGCTCGATAGTCAAGGCCCCGCATACGTACGAAGCATCCTGCGCCGACAAGGCATCAGTGTAAAAAGTATCCGGAAAAAGCCCAAATCGATTTTTTCAAAAAAAGTAAAACCGAAAGATATCGCAATCGCGAGCCGCCAAATCGCCACGATGCTGGGCGCCGGAATACCGATCGCACAATCCTATAAAGCCATCGCAGCGGGCACCGATCATCCCAAGATCCGAGAGATCTTTGACAGTATTCGAGTCGATGTTGAAGGCGGCACTAGCCTCAGCGAAGCACTGGCAAAATTTCCCAAACAGTTTGACTCGCTGTATACCAGCCTAATTGCTGTCGGCGAACGATCCGGAAACCTCGATGATCTCATGGAAAAAATTGCGAGCTACAAGGAAAACATCGAGGAAATTAAAGCCAAGGTGAAAGGCGCCATGTGGTATCCGGTTGCAGTTCTTATCGTTGGATTTATTGTGACCGCGCTCCTGTTGGTGTTCGTGATTCCCCAATTTGAGGGTCTGTTTAGCAGTTTTGGTGCGAGTCTCCCCACGCTAACTGCTGTCATGATTGATCTCTCGCGAGGCTTCAGAGATAACTGGCTGATTATTTTTGGGGTGATTTTTGGTGCCCTATTTTTTTTGGTGACCAGCTACCGAAAATCTGCAGCCATGCGACATCGGGTTGACCGGCTGTCATTACGTATACCCGTGTTTGGCACTATCCTGCGCAAGTCTGCGATATCGCGATTTACGCGCACGATGGCAACTATGTTTGGTTCTGGCGTCACGATGGTCGAGGGTCTTGAGTCTGTGGCGGGCGCGACGGGTAATCTTGTTTACTATGATGCCTGCTTTGAAATTCGGGATGAAGTCAGCACCGGACAGCCGCTTTCTGTGGCAATGTCACAAACAGGTCTTTTCCCATCAATGGTGCTCCAAATGACGTCCACGGGCGAGGAATCAGGCGATCTCGAAGGAATGCTAAACAAAGCGGCCGAATTTTACGAGCGCGAAGTCAGAGAGGCGGTGGATAACATGAGCAAGTTAATTGAACCCATTATGATTACCGTCTTAGGCGGCATCGTTGGCACACTGGTCATTGCGATGTATTTGCCGATCTTCATGATGGGCTCAGTCATCTAGACTCCGTGCCGCACGGATGAATCCGGCTCTGGACATGCTGCTCCGTGAGGACATCACGCTTTGGATCATCACCGGAATATACTCTCTTCTGGTCGGCAGTTTCCTGAATGTCGTCATTGCCCGTATACCGCGGCAGATCATTTGGTCTGGAGCTGAAAAAAGTGCCCGGGGCGAAAAGCCGCCGGGTATTGTGTGGCCGGGCTCACACTGCCCGCGCTGCAAACACCCACTCTCATGGTTTGAGAATGTACCCCTCCTGAGTTTTCTTGTGTTAGGTGGTCGTTGCCGTCACTGTCATATCTCGATCTCGATCCGTTACCCCATGATTGAGGCTCTTTGCGCCGCACTCTCCGTCGTTGTCGTAATGAAGCTAGGCGTCCAATGGTTAACGCTGGCCGCGCTGGTATTCACCTGGTTTTTGATTGCACTCGCTTTTATCGATTTTGAACATTTTCTGTTACCCGACAAATTAACGATCCCGCTCATTTTTCTTGGGTTAATAACGAGCGCACTTGGCGGATTTACCGATCTCACGTCATCCTTAATTGGCGTCATTGCGGGTTATCTCTCGTTATGGATCGTCTATCAGATACATCGACTCCTGACAGGAAAAGAAGGCTTCGGTTTCGGTGACTTTAAAATGCTGGCTGCAATTGGCGGCTTTATCGGTTGGCAGTTATTACCAACGGTCGTGCTCCTAAGCGCCGGAACGGGTGCAGTAGCGGGAACAATAATGATACTGTTGCAGCGCCATCAACGCGGTCAACTGGTGCCATTTGGCCCGTATCTGGCTGGAGGTGGGTGGCTCACACTACTGTGGGGGCCAGAGCTAAACGAGTGGTTTTATTCGATCATTGCATTGTAGGAGATCGCTATCTTTAAAGTTGGCTTGACGGGCGGAATCGGCAGCGGCAAATCGGCGGTCACAGACCATCTCGCAACCCTGGGCGTTCAGATTCTTGATGCTGACCGATTTGCGCATCAAGTGACGGCCAATGGGCAGCCTGCGGTTGCCGAGATCGCGCAGCTATTGGGCCAACAGGTCCTGACCGCTTCCGGTGATTTAGATCGTGCCATGGTCCGTCAGATTGTTTTTACCGATAATCATAAACGAGAAGCGCTTGAAGCCATTGTGCATCCCAAAGTTCGCTCCGCCATGAACGCGGCTGCGTCCAACGCTCAATCTCCTTATGTTGTTTATTCCATCCCGCTGCTCGTCGAGACTCGACAAACGGGCAAGTTTGATCATGTTGTGGTCATTCAGGCTAATCATGAACTTCGCAGGCAGCGAGTGTTAAGTCGAAGCGGTCTGGACGAGGAGAGTTTTGATCAAATTATGGCTTCTCAGGCATCAGATCAAGAACGAGCAGCGGTCGCAAACACGGTTATTATTAACGAAAGCAGTCTCGATCAGTTGCATCAGGAAATCGATAATCTTCATCTAAATTTATGTGCTCTTGCGGCTGAAAAATAAGAATGATTTCCAGACAAACCGTTGCCGACGCCCTGACTCGATTTGACCGTCTTGAAGAGACAAATACAGAGCTCACTCGTGCCGCCGTCACACTTTTTATTACAAAAACGATGGAGCATGCTGGCCTTGGAGTGCTGCTTACCCGGCGGGCTGCCACCCTGCGGCGACACGCGGGTCAATACGCACTCCCGGGTGGACGTGTTGATCCCGGTGAGACAATCGTACAGGCCGCACTGCGGGAATGCGAAGAAGAAATTGGCCTCAAGGCATCAGCCAATGACATCGTCGGCAAGCTCGATGACTTTGTTACCCAGTCCGGTTTTTGCATCACACCCGTCGTCGTTTTTTCCGAAAACCAGCTCACGCCCGTCCCTGATCCTACCGAAGTAGAGCAGATATTTAATATTCCATTGGCCGAGCTTAAATCTGCAAGTACCCACCAGCCTGAATCTGATCAGCCCAGTTCAGAGAAAGATGGATTTTCGCTTTCGCTGCCAACCGTCGGTCATCAAATATATGCGCCCACCGCCGCTATTCTGTTTCAGTTCCGTGAAGTCATTCTCCTCAACCGACAGACTCGGGTCAGCCACCTCCAGCAACCCCAGTTTGCCTGGCGTTAAGTACGCTTAATCACAAGCGAACAAACCCGATCAAGAAGTGCTCGATTCCCTTCAAGAAAGTTTATCTTCGACAGGTTTTCTTCGCTAACCCATTCAAGCGCTTGGGACTCGAGACCCTTTAGATGGCCAGAGAATGCTGTGATGTGCCAAAAATGGAGTAATACGCTAGCGTTTGAATAGTCATACCGCGTTGTAAATAACGGCATTGCTGAATGGACAACCAGGTTAGTCTCCTCGCGAAACTCACGCACCAACGCGTTAAAAGCGTTTTCACCAGGCTCCAGTTTTCCACCCGGAAATTCCCATTGGCCGGCAAAATCTTTACCAGCTGGACGCTGGCCTACTAAAAGACAGGATTCAGAATTAACCGCGACACCCACCGCAACCTGCGTAGCATCAAGTTCGGTATTCAGCATTAATCGTAATGTAGTCGTGCGTAAAATCGCAGGTCCACACTCTGGCTTTGGATCGACCTACGCCAAGATTAACCTCGATACCCACCTCTTGACCTTTCAGATGTGTGGCCACCAGTTTTTCATCATAGTCTTCGACTCGCCCGCCAGCTTGGGCGATCGTGACGCCGCCCATTGCCACTGAAAGCATTTTTTGATTAAGTGGAGCACCAGACTTTCCAACCGCCATTACCACCCGACCCCAATTCGCGTCCTCCCCAGCGATCGCCGTCTTCACTAACGGAGAGTTTGCTATTGCAAGCGCTGCTTTTTTTGCGCTTGCCGTTGAGCTTGCGCCACACACGTCAACAGTTATGAATTTTTGCGCACCTTCCCCATCCCGTACTACTTGGGTCGCGAGCTCAATTAAAAGATCTTTAAGCGCTCCTCGAAACAGTTTTAGGTCTGGCACGTTTTTAGTTTTCGGTACGCGATTTCCCGCGCGGCCTGTCGCTGCCAAGATAAGCGAGTCACTAGTCGAGGTATCGCTATCGACCGTGATACTGTTGAAAGAGGCCTGAACCCCTTCACGAAGAATATCATCGAGTACCGTCCTCGAAATACAGGCATCAGTGAACACAAAAGCCAACATGGTCGCCATGTCCGGCGCGATCATACCTGACCCTTTCGCAATGCCGCCGATCGTAATATCCGTCTCACCTATCTTTGTTTGCCGAAAAGCGCCTTTGGGATAGGTATCTGTCGTACCGATCGCATGGGCCGCGCGTAACCATGAAGCCGGACGGGTTTTGTTGCTTATCCGCTTGAGCGCTCGATCAATACGATCTATCGGAAGTGGCTCACCGATCACGCCTGTTGACGCGATCAGCACTTCAGATGCCTGGCAGCCCACAGCCTTTGCCGCCATCGCTGCCGTTGATTTAACATCGGTATGACCCTTGGGGCCTGTAAACGTGTTCGCGTTCCCACTGTTTACTAATAATGCTCGCGCCTTGCCTTTAGTGACTACTTCCCGACTCCACTGAACCGGCGCAGACGCCGTAGTGGATTGCGTAAAAACACCCGCGACAGTTGTTCCCTTGTCCAGTCGTGCGAGCAAGAGATCATCACGCCCTGCGTACTTAATACCCGCCCTAAGCGCTTTGAACTCCAGACCACAGACCCGCGGAATTTTTGGAAATTGGCTCGGCGCCAGCCCAGAACGTTTCAATGTTGTCATTAATCTTTGCTAGAGGCTTTAAAGCTTGCCATGACACTGCTTATATTTTTTCCCGGATCCGCAAGGACAAGGCTCATTCCGGCCCACCTTGGCGCCAGTGCGCACAAACGGACGGGACGAGTCGACGTCGCGTTTCGCTGATCCCGTATCAACGCCTTGCCCCGCAGTGAGTGAGCCCACGGCAGGCGCCTCGGCATCTTGATGTAGATACTTCCGATCTGACTCGTTCTGCTGACGCTGACGATTTTCCATGTCAGTCACCTGTTCATCAGACTGAACCTGCACTTTAGAAAGCAGTCCAACCACATCATTTTTGACTTGATTGAGCATCGCCGAGAACATCTCAAAGGCCTCACGCTTATACTCTTGCCGTGGATTTTTCTGCGCATAACCCCGTAGACCGATGCCCTGGCGCAAATGATCCATCTGTGCAAGATGCTCTTTCCACTGCTCATCGAGCGTTTTTAGCATGACCGCTTTCTCAAGATGCCGCATCACCGGACCGCCAACGCTTTCTACTTTTTTGTCGTAAGCATCGACAATCTCGTCACGAATACGCATCCGCAGGGTTTCCTCGTGCAGACTATCATCTGATTCCAGCCAGTCTTGAATAGGAAAAGATATTCCGAATCGAGACTCGATTTCTTTCTCTAGCAACGGAATATCCCATTGTTCTTCGAGACTCTCCGGCGATATACCAAGATCAACCAATTCATTGATCACTTCCTCTCGAGCGATCTCAACGGTCTCAGAGATATCGTCAGAAGCCATCAGGGTATTACGCTGCTCGTAGACTACTTTTCGTTGTTCGTTTGCAACGTCGTCGTACTCAAGTAACTGTTTACGAATATCAAAGTTACGTCCTTCGACTTTTTTCTGGGAATTCTCAATAGCTCGGGTTACCCATGAGTGCTCGATTGCCTCACCTTCTTCCATGCCGAGCTTTTCCATCAATCCGGAAACCCGATCAGAGCCAAAAATGCGCAGCAAGTTATCTTCCAGGGAAAGGTAAAACCGGCTCCGTCCCGGATCCCCCTGTCGACCACAACGTCCTCGCAACTGGTTATCGACCCGTCGTGATTCGTTGCGCTCGGTACCCAATACATAGAGTCCACCCGAATCTGCCACTTGATCATGTTGTTTCTGCCAAGCGTCACGAATCGCATCTACATCCAGGGTCTGGTCGACCTCATTTGCTGCTAGTTCCATCTCAAGGTTGCCGCCGAGCACGATGTCAGTACCTCTGCCGGCCATGTTGGTCGCAATCGTTACCGCACCGGGTTTTCCGGCCTGCGCGATTATTTGGGCCTCCCGGCCGTGCTGTTTTGCGTTCAGCACCTCGTGAGTGATCTTTTCCTTAGACAGCAGATTGGATAAATACTCCGATGCTTCAATAGAAGCGGTGCCCACTAAAACTGGCTGGTTTTGGTCACGGCAACTTTTAATATCATCCAGAATTGCGACGTATTTTTCCTCTTGCGTCCGATAGACGAGATCCGAGAGATCCTCTCTGATCATCGGTTGATTGGTCGGAATAACAGCAACTTCCAGACCGTAAATCTGTTGAAACTCGACTGACTCGGTATCTGCCGTGCCCGTCATGCCCGAAAGTTTGTCGTACAACCGGAACAGGTTTTGAAAGGTAATCGATGCGAGCGTTTGATTTTCCTGTTGAATCGAGACGCCCTCTTTCGCCTCTACCGCCTGATGGAGTCCATCTGACCAGCGCCGTCCAGGCATCATGCGCCCTGAAAACTCGTCGATAATCACGATCTGCCCATCCCGGACAATGTAATCAACATCTCTCTGGAACAGCGTATGCGCACGCAACCCCGCATAGACGTGATGAAGCAAACTAATATTTCCAACATCGTAGAGAGTCGATTCCTCTGACAGCAAGCCAGCCTCAATGAGCAAGCGCTCCGCGCTCTCATGACCCGCTTCGGTTAATGCGACCTGACGATTTTTTTCATCCACATTGAAATCGCCAGGCGCCTCCTCTTCCTCCTCAGGAGTCTCACCACTGCCTTCCTGTCGGTCGAGCGCGGGAATAATCTTATTAATGGCGCTATACAGTTCACTGCTATTCTCGGCAGGCCCAGAGATCACGAGAGGGGTCCTGGCCTCGTCGATTAATATTGAATCAACTTCGTCGATAACCGCGAAATCTAGAGATCTTTGAACACGATCCTCCGCGCTGAATGCCATATTGTCACGCAAATAATCAAAGCCATACTCGTTATTCGTGCCGTAGACAATGTCACAAGCATAAGCGGAACGCTTGCTTTCAGTGTCTTGGCCCGACAAAATCACGCCCACGCTCAGGCCTAGGAACGAGTAGATTTTCCCCATCCACTCAGCGTCTCGTTGTGCAAGGTAATCGTTAACGGTCACGACATGCACAGCCTTTCCACATACGGCATTGAGGTAAGCGGGAAGCGTCGCGACAAGTGTTTTTCCTTCGCCTGTGCGCATCTCAGCAATCCGTCCCTCATTCAAAACCATCCCGCCAATCAGCTGGACGTCAAAATGGCGCATATTAAGAACCCGGTAAGACGCCTCACGGGTGACCGCAAACGCCTCAACTAAGAGCGCGGCGCTATCTTCACCACTGCTTGCGCGATTCTTAAATTCCTCTGTCTTGGCCCGCAATTCATCATCACTAAGCGTCTGAAGGTGAGGCTCAAGCTGACCAATGTCGTCTACGGACTTGGCCATTTTTTTAAGCATGCGCTGATTGCGACTGCCAAAAATTTTTGTAGCAACTTTACTGAACATTTAAGAGATTCTTTAGGGTGAAACTGGCTCGGAAATTCTCAGTCATGAGGTAGCGACTAAACATCGCTATACTGGGACTCCACCAAATTACGTAAATTTATTGGTGACAATTTTATCATGGTCAAAGACTCTTTCACTCAACTGGGCAAACTGATTCCCAATACGGCTCGAACGTCGACCCCTATGCCTCCGGCGACCAAGCCAATTGAGAAAAACGCCTGGCGCCTAGCCGCTGGCAATGATATTGCTGACCACACCGCTATTAGAGTTGAAAACGATATCTGGACCATTACTGCCGATGGCCCAGTCTGGGGTCATGCCGTCAAGCAGCGACAGAGGCAAATTCTTAGCAATCTTAAGAATCAAAACGTCTCGGCCGTAAAACTTGATATCCAAGTTCGACCGGTCAACTCATCACCCACGCCTGCTTCCGAGCCATCCGCTAAAAACATCCAGGTCCTAGATGAAAAAAGCGCTGACCTTCTACTCGCCACTGCGCAAACTCTTAAATCACCTAATTTGGCCGAAGCCATTAAAAAATTGAGTGAGCGGCATCGAGAAGAAAAGAAATAAATTCTCAAAATCCTGCTGCATCAACTCGTCCAAGAGCTTCCTGCGCCGTCAGCTTGATTCGATCGTCAACCTTTTCGCTCAGTAATTCGTTGAACGTCTCTCGTGCGGCCTCGAACTGTCTGAGTTCTACCTGAGTCAAGCCGAGTTTTAGTTTTGCACTCGGCACCAAGCGGCTGTCGTCAAAATAAAGCAAAAGCGTCTCGAACGCCTCGACAGCTTCGCTGAATGCGCTCAACAAGTAACGCGCCTCTCCTAGCCAAAACCACGCTTGGTCAGCGATAGCGCTATGGGGATTCGATCGCAAAAGCGCGATCAGCACACGAGTCGCTTGATCGTACTGTTGTTCATCAATTTGCTTGATGGCTCGCTGAAGAGATTGTTGCTCTTCGCCGGTAGCCACTGTTTCTGCGCCAGACACTACCGTCTCAATTGTGACCTCTTCGACCCGGTGTGTACTCCCCTCTCCTGAGCCAACAATTACGCTATCGGGATCAGGGCCTGATAAATTTTGCGTGACTAAGTAGCTGTTTTTTAGCTTAATTTTTGGCTTTAAATGATCCTCTGACTCTCTTCTAACCAAGCTCTTCGAGAGCCGGGACCATTCAGTGGGATCAATCGTTTTTCCCGTGTTCGGCCACTGGATCGATGACCATCCTTCGTTCACGCCAAGCGCAAGCCAGCCGAATGTTATCAGCAGACCCAGGCGAGAAAACTTATTGATATTCACGCTATCAATAAAAACGGCTGTCGGACGCAAGTCCAACAGCCGTCACGAAACGCACTGAGAATCGAAAATGGGTTACCTAATAAAGAATTTCGACCCGACGATTAAGGGACCAAGCGCCCTCATCTTGACCCATCGACACCGGGCGTTCTTCGCCATAAGAGATCGTGCGAATCGCATCCGGCGCCACACCAAGTGCCTGAAATATCTCGCTCACCGAATTTGCACGACGCTCTCCGAGCGCCAAGTTGTACTCACGAGTACCCCGCTCATCTGCGTGCCCTTCAAGTACCACTGCCATTCCTGGATTACCTGACAGATACTGCGCATGCGCTTCCACAACCATCTGGGCTTCTGGAGTCAAATTAGCACTATCGAAATCAAAATAGACTACGCGCTGACCGAGTGGATCGTCCATATCGCCCTGATCGTCCGATTCAAGGATGATAATTTCTCCTGCCGTCGTGTCCTCAGAGCCAATGCCAGACGAGCTCGACTCGGTTGAACTTCCGATTGTGGCGTCCTCAACCTCTACGCTGCCGCCTTTCTTTTTGGAAGCCGCACAACCTGAAATAGCAATTCCAAGGAATAGTGCTAAAAATATTGTCCCGAATCTACGCATCATCGATCTCCTGATTTAAAACGTCTCAAAATTCTTTACCTAGCGGCTTGCTGACCAAGCGGGTTCCCGGACGTCACCCTCATGTAACTTGAGGATTTGCCGAACCCGGCCATCAGCCGAAACCGCTGCAAGCACCCCTTCTCGCCCCATTTTTGTTGCGTATAAAATCATCGCACCGTTTGGGGAGAAGGTCGGCGATTCGTCAAGTGTACCTTTAGTGAGCACATCAGTTCTACCATCTGAGGGATAAAAAACCCCAATTTGATATCCTGCGCCCTTCCCGCGATTTGTGACCAAAACCAGTCTCTCCCCGCGGGGATCATAAGAGGCGGCCGCGTTTTCTTTGCCCTCCATGGTCAATCGTCGAATCTGGCCTCCATCAGTGTTAACCCGATAAATATGAGGCCGACCACTGCGATCTGAGGTGAAAACAAGATGCGATCCGTCTGGCGCCCACGCAGGCTCGGTGTCAATTGCAAGACTTTTGGTGATCCTTCGGATCTCAAGGCTTGCCACTTGCAAAATATAGATATCAGTGTTGCCAGCTGATGAGACCGTTAGCGCTAAGGCTCGTCCGTCAGGGGACCACGCAGGGGCGCTTGCATTACCATCGAAACGGGCTACCGGGCGCCGATTGCCTGATTCAATATTCTGAATCCACACATTCGCCCCGGAACGCCCATCAGCAAATGATACATAGGCAAGATCTCGCCCATTCGGCGACCAGGAGGGTGACAGCACCGGCAAATTTGTAGTCTGGAGGATCTGTTGGGGATTATGGCCGTCTGAATCCGCCACCATCAGCTCATAGAGACGATCACCATTCTCCTTCTGCTTCATCGTCACATAAGCAATCCGAGTGTTGAAAGCGCCTTCTATACCCGTCATCTCATCGAATATTCGATCACTGATTTGATGAGCAACCTGTCGAAGCTGGCCCTCGGAAACCGTAAACTTGAGTCCAATCTTTATTTTTTCACGATAAACATCCAGCAACTGAAAGTTCACGTCAAACTCATCTTCGCCAGACCTTGTGATCGCCCCGACCACTATTGTCTCTGCTTTGATCAGCCGCCAGTCCTTATAACGAACCTCTGATTCCTGGCTGGGTCGACTCAGAAAATCAGACGGCGGTTTCAAATCAAACCGGCCGGACCGATAAAGATCAGCTGCCACAATTGCGCCAATATCTTCAGGCGAGCTCCCCTCCCCACTCCACTTGAACGGAACAACGGCAATAGGGATCCCAGAACCCGCGCCACCCGTAATCTCAATGGTCAGCTTAGCGAGCCCTGCAGAGGGCGCCGATAAGGCGAGGAGTAAAACCGTAGCCCTTAAAACTTTATCAATCCTGTCAAATTTCATCTCAAATCTCGTTTCTAAACATAGCCGAAGTATTTTTTTTCTTTTAACACACGGCTCTTTTTTGTCCGCTCAGTTTAGCTCGTTCGGTTTTAAGGAGAGAATTTAAAATCAAATTCTTTCAAATATTCATAAAAACGGGGTTCTCCCGGAATCGGTAGCGGAGACGCTTTGTAAATGGCGTTTTCTGCAGACTCATCAAATCTTGCATTCCCGCTGCTTCGCACCATGGTCACAGAGGTGACATTTCCCTCTCGATCCACGCGAATTGTGAATAAAACACTGAAGCCTTCGAAGTCGCCGGCTGGTGGATTCCAATTGGTTCGCACTTCTTCTTGAATGGCCCAAGCAACGGCCCCGAATGCCGAAACGGCTTCCTGCTCGTCTCGCTCGCGTTGCACCTGCTCCGCTTCTCGCTTCTTGCGCTCTGCTTCTTTCTTCTTTTTTACAGCTTCAGCTTTTTTCTTTTTCTCAGCTTCGGCTTTTTTCTTTTTCTCAGCCTCTAATTTCTTCTTTTTCTCAGCTTCAGCTTTTTTCTTTTTCTCAGCCTCTAGCTTTTTCTTTTTCTCAGCCTCTAATTTCTTCTTTTTCTCAGCTTCGGCTTTTTTCTTTTTCTCGGCCTCTAGCTTTTTCTTTTTCTCAGCTTCGGCTTTTTTCTTTTTCTCGGCCTCTAATTTCTTCTTTTTCTCAGCTTCGGCTTTTTTCTTTTTCTCGGCCTCTAGCTTTTTCTTTTTTTCTCGCTGAATAGCCGCTAGATCAATCGCTTTCGCCTGAACCGGTTTCCCTTCAACCGGCATGATAGTCCGAGGCTGGATCCATAAGCTCACCCCGAGCATCGCACCAAAGGCAACGTGAATAATGATCGCATAAACAAAGGCCCGCAAAGGATTAGCGCCTTTTCGGGAGTGTCCCTGCACGTTTAATCAGTCGTCCAGGGAGTTAGTAACAAGACCCACGCCCGGGACTCCCGCCTGCTGCAGTAGAACCATTGCCTGCACCACCGCATCATACCGAACGCTTTTATCAGCACGCACGAGAAATTCTGTTTCTGGGCTATTCCGCCTGACAATATCTGCTTTTATTCGAATCTCCTGAATCGACTGAATCGGTTCAGGATCATCATTAATAAAATATTGCTCATTGCTGTCCACGTGAACCACGAAAGGTTCGGTGCTTTTCTCTGAAACCGCTTTGGCACTTGCTTGAGGAAGTTCGACACTAACCCCCTCCATCAGCAGCGGCGCGGTCACCATAAAAATAACGAGGAGAACCAGCATCACATCAATGTAAGGCACAACATTGATTTCGCTCATCTGTCTTTTATTTCGGCGGGGGCGCATTGGATAAACTAGCTGCGCTTGCGACTACCGACAGCCTGTCGGTTTACGATACTCGCGAATTCTTCAACGAAAACATCGTAACGTGCAATTAATGACTCGGCATCCGCTGAGAACCGGTTGTAACCAATTACAGCCGGAATGGCTGCAAAAAGCCCCATAGCGGTCGCAATCAACGCCTCGGAGATCCCCGGAGCCACCGTTGCAATCGACACACTCTGTAATGCGCCGAGGGAGCGAAACGAATTCATAATCCCCCACACCGTACCAAACAGGCCGACGTACGGGCTTGTCGACCCGACTGTCGCAAGAAACGGAAGTCGTGACTCGATAGACTCAATCTCCCGGCTGAGGGCCACCCGCATGGCGCGCTGGACACCCTCTACCAGATCAGTTCTTTCAATCGACGCATTACCCGCAAGACGGCTGTACTCCCGATACCCTGCAACAAAAATTCCGGTCATCCCGACGGGTTCAATGCCAGTTTCTGCGCAGCGTCGATACAATCCATTTAACTCGCCGCCTGACCAAAAATCAGCCTCGAAATCATCCGCCTCTTTGCGTAATTTTTTGAGCGTAGCTGATTTCGTAAAAATAACCGTCCACGAAATCAAAGACGCAATCACCAGTATCAGCATTACGAGCTGTACCAGTAAACTGGCGTGTATAACCAGATCGAGTATCGATAGAGACTCGTTGTTTATCGCAATTTGAAGCGAGTCGTTCATAGAATCAATTCTCTCAGCTAAAAATATCTGGCAGGGCGCAAGGGCGCATTGTATTTAAATCGACATGGGCGAGACGGATCTCTCCCTCACATAATATCTCGTCACTTCTCTGGACTTTCTGCATAAGCGATACACTCGCCTTACCTTTCAACTTTAACTCTACCGATACTGCCAATGCGTCACTCAATCGAGCAGGACGCACAAACGCCAAATTAGCCGATCGAACAACAAATCCACTTCCGTTTTGATCTGCTAGCGTTTGCAAATCAATTCCAATACTGCGCAGCCATTCCGTTCGGGCGCGCTCCATAAACTTAAGGTAATTCGCATAATAGACAATGCCACCCGCATCAGTATCTTCATAATAAACGCGAACGGGCCATTCAAAATACGCAAGGAGACTCATTTATCTCTTTTATGCTTGGAATTGATCTGTCTTGAATCAACCCCCTTAATTACGGCCTGCCCGCCAGTTGTTGAGGCTACGATATCGCAATGACGTTTATTTTTGATGTCAGACAAATGATCAATTCCTGACCTTTTCATGGTATTTCGATTAATCACTATCTTCTGAAAAAAGATTCGGTTGCGCTGCGCTCTTCGCCGGCACTTTCAATCCGAAATGCTGGTAGGCCGCTGGCATTGCGGTACGTCCGCGAGGCGTTCGCATAAGAAAACCGGACTGAATCAAGAAAGGCTCTACCATATCTTCTAAGGTACCGCGTTCTTCTCCAATCGCTGCCGCAAGGCTCTCCACGCCCACAGGTCCACCGGCGAACTTTTCCATAATCGCGAGCAGCAGACGGCGATCCAATGAATCGAGACCAAAACTATCAACCTCAAGCAGATCGAGTGCCTCGTTCGCAGTTGATCCAGTCACAACACCATTTGATCGAACCTGCGCAAAGTCTCTCACTCGACGAAGTAATCGATTTGCAATGCGAGGCGTACCTCGACTCCGCCGAGCAATTGCTTCAATGCCAGAAGGCTGATTTTCAAGATTTAAAATTCGGGCTGAACGTTCCACGATGCGAGCTAATTCTTCGCTTTGATAAAACTCAAGACGCTGAACGATTCCAAAGCGATCCCGAAGGGGTGAGGTCAGCAACCCTGCTCGCGTCGTCGCGCCAACAAGGGTAAAAGGAGGTAAGTTAAGTTTGATTGATCGTGCCGCGGGTCCATCTCCAATCATGATGTCGAGCTCATAATCTTCAAGTGCAGGGTACAGGATCTCCTCTATTGCAGGGCTCAGACGATGTATCTCATCCACAAATAAGACGTCATTTGGCTCTAGATTAGTCAGGATAGCGGCAAGATCTCCAGCCTTTTCGAGAACAGGGCCTGAAGTTTGCCGCAAATTAGCCCCCATCTCGTTCGCCAGAATATGGGCGAGAGTCGTCTTTCCTAAACCCGGTGGACCAAACACCAGCACATGATCGAGCGCCTCTGATCGCCCCTTGGCTGCCTCAATAAAAATGCTTAACTGCTCACGAACTTTTGCTTGACCGATGAAATCAGACAAGCTGATGGGTCGCAGGCTTCTATCGATCGCTTTTTCTTGACCAGAGTCAAGATCATCGGAGCCGTCAATGAGTCGATCCTGATCAATCATTTCGTATCCTTTGCTAATTGCCGTAGCGCTTCTCTTATCAGTTCTTCAACCGAATGATGATCATCGGTATCTGCTGCCCGTACCGCCTTCGCTGCTTCACTTTCTTTATAGCCTAGCGTTACCAGCGCACTTGTCGCATCTCTCATTGGACTTTTGGTTTCTGCGATTAGGCCATCAGCCCCCGCGACAGGTTTTAATCGATCGCGCAATTCAATTAAAAGTCGTTCGGCGGTCTTGCGGCCAATACCGGGTACCCGAGTTAACTGAGCGACATCTCCAACACTGACACATGCTGTCAACTCATCTACGGTTAATCCCGATAACAATGCGAGTCCCACTCGGGGACCGATACCGCTAACCCTCAGGAGCACTCTAAAGAGATCTCGCTGGGACTTGTCTGAAAAGCCAAATAAAAGATGAGCATCGTCTCGAATCACAAGATGCGTAAATAGCGAAACAGGTTCGCCGAGACTGGGTAACGCATAAAATGCGGTCATGGGTGCTTCAAGTTCGTAAGCCAGGCCGCCCACGTCCACCATAATCTGGGGGGGCTGCTTGAAAATTAGCTTACCGCTAATTTGACCGATCATCGTCCGCCTACCCTGCGTCGAGTCTGCAGTTTGGATTCAGTATCTGTCCCGGCAATCACGTGCCCCTGTGAATTGTGAATGTGGCAGATCGCGCAAGCCAGCGCGTCCGCCGCATCCTGGGGCGGTTTTCGATCCATGCCCAACAGCACTCTGATCATATGTTGGACCTGCTCTTTTGTGGCCCTGCCAGTTCCAGTGACAGCACGCTTAATTTCTAAGGCACTGTACTCGCTCAAATCGAGCTCGCTTTGAGCGAGCGCCAATAGCGCGCTGCCCCGAGCCTGCCCCAACACAAGCGCAGACTGTGGATTTTTAGCCATAAACACTTTCTCAACTGCACCCGCTTCAGGTTGATAGGCTTCAATCACCTCTCGAATGCGCTTGTGAATCATCACTAGGCGTGAGGCAAGTGATCCTGTGCCCACACGCACACATTCCGAGTGAAGATGCTTTAATGAAGCCCCTTCAGCCTCAACAACACCGATTCCCGTCACCCGCGAACCCGGGTCAATGCCAATCGCTCTTAATTTTTTGACCGGCATCCTGATCTCGAATTCCTAACCGGCTGCTGCCGAACCTTCTTGGAAGCTCGCGTTTGTCGCGACTTCTTGCACATCATCTAACTCTTCCAATGCATCGATCAGATTCATCACCTTTTCAGCATCTGCCTCTGATACCGGCGCTTCATTGGACGGACGCTGGACGAGTTCTGCAACCTCAGCCTTTAATCCCGCATCGTTTAATGCCGCACTCACTGCTGCGAAAGCTTCTGGCACCGTGAGCACTTCGATAGTGCCATCATCAGCCGTTTCAACATCATCCGCACCCGCACCGACAGCAGCTTCCATAACGCTTTCTTCGTTCACCGCTGAATCAAAAACAAATAGTCCTACTTTATTGAAAAGATACGCAACCGAACCGTCAGTGCCCAGGTTACCACCATGCTTACTGAAGATATGTCGTACCTCCGAAACCGTCCGATTTCGATTATCCGTCATACAGTCAACAAGCACCGCGACGCCGCCCGGTGCATAACCTTCATAACGAATTTCTTCATAAGAAACTCCTTCAAGCTCGCCGGTTCCTCGCTTAACCGCCCGGTCAATCGTATCGCGAGTCATATTGGCCCCAAGCGCCTTATCAATTGCAGTACGTAGCCTCGGGTTTGACGCAATATCGCCACCGCCGGCCCTTGCAGAAACCGTGATCTCCCGAATTAGTTTCGTAAACAGCTTGCCTCGCTTGGAATCCTGGGCTGCCTTACGAAACTTGATATTGGCCCATTTGCTATGTCCCGCCATGTCGTCCTCTTTCGCGATACTCTAGTAAGGTGAATGATATTCGCCGAAGAATTAGCCTAGGCCAATTCTTCGGCAAGTTGTTTGAGGGCAAGCCGATTAGTCCATGACCAAATAGATTGCGCCGCTAACTCTATTTTCACCCATCTGCTCTGAAGATGCTCAAATGGATTAATTTGAACTCTACAACGATCTGAGAGTTCAACAGAAAATACATGTTCTTCGTTTTCGACAACGCCCGGCCCGTAACGATACCGGTATTCAGGAAGAATCTGAAAACGTCGGCTGATGCCCCATCTCCGCCAACCCGTCTCAGACGCGATCCCTGTTTCTTCAAAAAGTTCTCGACGTGCCGCCTCGTCAGGCGTTTCTTCGCCCCAATTGAGGCTGCCGGTGACGGACTGCCAAAACGAATTACCGACCCGTTGCAGAATTAAGGTTTCCCTGTCCAGCGTATATACGACCACTAAGACCGACTCTGGACGCTTGTAGTCCGGAGCAGGAAACGATGCCTGACCAATCACTCGTTGGGTTTTTGATCCTGATTTTTAGGTTTATTTATTCGCAACCCGAGCTCGCGTAACTGACCCAGGTCAACATTGCCTGGCGCTTCGGTAAGCAGGCAGGACGCTTTTTGTGTCTTGGGAAAGGCAATAACGTCTCTGATGGAATCTTCTCCCGCAACCATTGATATGATCCGATCAATGCCGAATGCAATTCCGCCATGCGGAGGCGCACCATATTGCAACGCGTCCAATAAAAAGCCAAAGCGAGACTGCGCTTCAGCCTCGTCGAAACCGAGAGCGGTAAATACTTTTTGCTGCACCTCGCTCTGATGGATACGAATGGACCCGCCCCCAATCTCAGTGCCGTTAAGCACCATATCGTATGCCCGAGATCTCACCCCACCAGGATCGGATGCCATAGATGGCAAATCATCTGGATGCGGTGCGGTGAATGGATGGTGCAAAGAGACCCATCGACCGGCCTCCGCGTCTTCCTCTAGTAGCGGGAACTCAACTACCCAGAGTGGCCGCCATCCCGGCTCGACGAGATCGAGATCATGGCCCAAGCGCACTCGCAGTGCACCCAGCGCATCATTAACAACCTTCTCTCGATCAGCGCCAAAAAATAAAATATCGCCGTCTTCTGCGCCGCATCGATCGAGTACGTCTCGAACAACCGCTTCCGGAATAAATTTCAAAATGGGTGACTGAAGGCCTTCTGTCACACTGGATGCCTGATTGACTTTGATATACGCCAGGCCACCTGCCCCGTACTGTCTTACCAAATCAGTGTAACCGTCTATCTGCTGCCGGCTTAAGGCCGACCCCCCCGGCACCCTTAACACAGCAACCCGGCTCCCGGGAGTCGTCGCTGGCCCGGCGAATACCTTAAATTCCACCGCGCCCATGAGGTCTGCAATATCGACCAGCTCAAGCGGTATCCGCAGATCGGGCCGATCAGTCCCAAAACGTCTCATCGCTTCTGGATAGCTTAACCTCGGCAAAGTTTCAGGTAGATCAATAGACAACACCTCAGCGAACACGAGCCGGATCATTTTCTCCATGAGGCCGATAATATCGTCCTCATCAATAAACGACATCTCGATATCAAGTTGCGTAAATTCCGGCTGTCGATCAGCCCTTAGATCTTCATCCCTGAAGCATCGGGCGACCTGATAGTACCGCTCGAAGCCGGAGACCATTAACAATTGTTTAAATAATTGGGGCGACTGAGGCAGGGCAAAAAATTGTCCAGGTTGCACTCGGCTCGGTACCAAATAATCTCGAGCACCCTCAGGTGTTGATCGCGTCAACACGGGTGTTTCGATCTCGACAAAGTCCCTCTCATCCAAATAGTGTCGCAATGCTCGAATGACTCGATGACGCAATCGCAAGTTCTGCTGCATACGTTCACTTCGAAGATCGAGATATCGATATCGAAGTCGAACGGCTTCAGTGGTATCTGTATCGTCAATTTGAAACGGCAGTGGTTCTGCGCTGTTCAAAATCCCGAGCTCCAGGCCTAATACCTCAATCTCACCCGTCGGCAGATCTTCGTTGCGGGTGCCTTCTGGCCTCAGACGAACTCGACCGGTTACTTGAATGACGTACTCGTTTCGAACCGATTCAGCAACTGCAAACTGTGCCTGTCGATCCGGATCAAAAACCACCTGCACTAAACCGCTGCGATCTCGAAGGTCAATAAAAATAACGCCCCCGTGATCTCGTCGACGCTGCACCCAGCCACACAGTCGAACTTCCCGGTCGACTGTTGTTGCGTTTAAATCACCACAAAGACAGTTTCGCTGTTCACTCTTCACGCTAGGATCTCTTTAAGTTGTTTCTAAAAATACCGGCCAAATCTAGGCCGACTTTGAAGCTGAAGAAGATGGCTTACTGCTGTCTTTTTTATCCGAAGATGATTTCGAAGATTCCTTGCTACTTTTAGTGCTCGCCCCTTCAGAATCACTGCTCGCCTTGCTCGAGGATTCTGAGTCTGAGGTGGAGCCTTTAGCGCTCGGTGATTTATCTTTCTTGGAATCTTTAAAGTCTGTTTCGTACCAGCCCGTTCCTTTAAGGCGAAAAGCTGCGGCGGATACCTGTTTCTTGAGTGCAGCTTCACTACACTCGGGACAGAAAACCAATGGCTCATCCGAGAGCTTTTGTAATGCTTCAAGATGATGGCCACACTGACTGCAGAGATACTCGTAAATCGGCATCGATATTTTCCGTGGTTACTAAATTTCAAAAATGCGCACAACCGTACAGCGGGGCCATATTATACCTTGAGCCTAGGACAGACTTAAGACCGAGCGGAGCCTCTTTTACCCCAGCGGCTAACCTCAACCCCGGCCAGCATCGCTGCCAATCGGTGCCGGATGATCCAAAGACATACAAGCGATGGTGTCACCATAGCAGCAGTAATGATGAAGAAAAGACCCCAATCGCCGTCTAGCCAGTCCACCATAGCCCCTGAGGATGAAGCAAAAAGGGTGCGGCCGGCCGTGCCAATGGACGCCAGGAGCGCGTATTGCGTTGCGGTGTATGACCGGTCGACCAACATCGATATAAATGCGACGAAAGTGACCGTCGCAAACGCGCCTGTCAAATCATCCATGACGACTGCAAAGGCGAAGAGCGCTTCTGATTTACCGGACCAGGCAAGCAATGAAAACAACAAGTTTGTCGCGGCCATCAGAAAACCCGCCAGGAACATAGCGCGGACCAATCCCGCTCGAACCGCGAACAATCCGCCCAATATCGTAAAAGCGACCGTCGTCACCCAGCCCAACCCTTTCGAGTAGACGGCAATATCATTCTTGGAAAATCCGATCTCTTTATAAAAAACGATCGACATCCGGCCCAAGAACGCCTCACCGATCTTAAACAGAAATATAAATCCAAGTACCGTCAGCGCAATCGCAATGCCGTTGCGTCGGAAAAAACTCAGTAATGGCTCAATAAGCGTATCAGCAAGCCAACCGCATGTCCGTCTAAAAAACTGCAGATGTCCCGTCGACGCATTAGACCCGGGGAGGGTCTGATCCTTTGTTGTAAAACTATTTTTATGTTTTGCTTCCGGCACAAACATCAGTGCCAGATTAGACGCCACAATCACTAGCCCCAACACCAGGAAAGTGGCTTGCCAATAACCAACAACACCTGCTTGCTCAAACCACTGCGCCAAAAAAAGTGTGGCTGCGCCACCTAATTTAAAGCCAGTCCACCACCCGACGACCGCGACGGCTGCACCTGCCGCCATAGCATTTCCTTCATCTTCCCCCACCTGTTCAATTCGAAGGGCATCAACACTGATATCTTGTGTTGCAGAAGCAATCGCGATCATAAGCGCGACGGAAATAACAATCGCAAGGTTTACGGCTGGATCAGAAAAACTCCAGATCACCAAACCAAGCAAAATAATCAGTTGCAAGCTGACGATCCAAGCCCGCCGCCGGCCAAGTCGATCACTCAAAAACGGGATTTGGACCCGATCGACCAAAGGCGCCCAGAGAAAATTAACGGCATAAACGCCAAAAACAAGTCCCGCCCATCCAATCGTACTCCGACTGAGACCATCCTCTTTAAGCCAGAGGCTCAACGCGCTGCCGATTAATACCCAGGGAAATCCGCTGATAAATCCCAAGAGGGCAATTTTTGCCATTCGGGGATCTTGGTAAATCCTCAGCGATTCCCAAAAAGAGCTCGCGCCACCCTGGACACGTTTGACTTGAGACATAAACCAGTTACCCGCTAAACCTGATTCGCTTGCCGAGAGCGATCAAGAGATGAATAATCATCAACTCTGTAGCCAGCGATCACTGACCCGATAATCAATGATTAAAGGTGAATGATCTGAAAACCGTTCATCCTTAAAAATCTCGGCCGTGTGTGCGCGCTTGGCAATCGTCGGGGTAGCGATCTGGTAATCAATCCGCCAACCCACATTGTTCGCCCAAGCCTGCCCCCGATTCGACCACCAGGTAAATTGATCCGGGCCAGATTCAATCTGCCTGAAGACATCAACCATGCCACCATCACTTGTCCACCAGTCCATCCACGCTCGCTCATCTGGCAAAAAGCCAGAGTTCTTCTGATTGGAGCGCCAATTTTTAAGATCGATCTCTTTATGCGCGATATTGATGTCACCACAAATAATATATTCCCGTCCGCTTGACGCCAACTTCTTCAGATATGGCTTCAACCGCGCCATCAGATCGTATTTAAAAAGTTGACGCTCCTCCTTACTTGTGCCTGAAGGCAGGTACAAAGACACAACACTCAGCCGACCATAGTCCACTTGTACCCAGCGACCCTCGTGATCAAGATCTTTCCAGCCCAGTCCTTCAATCGTCCTGTCGGGCTGCCGTTTGGAAAACAATGAAACGCCGCTATAGCCAGGCTTCTGCGCATCGACGTAGGCGACGTGGTAACCCGTTGGAAAAAAGATGTCATCGGTACGCTGATGAGGCTGAATTCGAGTTTCCTGCAAGCAGACAAAATCCGCCTGTTGTTTTGCCAGCCACTCAAAAAAGCCTTTTCGGGCGGCAGCGCGGATACCGTTGACGTTTAGCGTTATGATTCGCATAGATCGACCTTAATCAAAGATAAGAGCAAAAATGAATACCCAAGACCATCAAAGGGAGCATGCATTCCTAGATTTCGCGCTTGAGACCGGGGTACTGCGTTTTGGTGAGTTTACTCTCAAATCTGGTCGGATAAGTCCGTACTTTTTTAACGCTGGACTCTTTAATAGCGGTAGATCCCTATCCCGCCTTGCCGCGTTCTACGCGTCTGCTCTAAATCATCTTGAACCCGAGCCATTTATGCTCTTTGGTCCCGCCTACAAAGGAATACCACTTGCTGCATCAACAGCAGCGGCCCTGTCGGATCATCACCAGCGTGATATCTCCTTTGCGTTCAATCGAAAAGAAGCGAAAGATCACGGTGAAGGCGGCCAGCTCGTGGGCGCCACCCTTCAGGACAATGTGATCATTATTGACGACGTCATAACCGCCGGCACATCAATAAGGGAATCTGTAAATCTAATAAAACAAGCGGGCGCGCAACCGGCCGCGGTGATTATTGCCTTGGATCGAGAAGAGGCCATCACTGAAAACGGTGAGTCCGCCATTCAATCGATGGCGACCCTGTTTGATCTGCGAGTTCACGCTCTCGCGCGTTTTAGCACGCTTCTCGAATTCCTGAAAAATCGCCCGCAGCTAATCGAGTTCCTGCCCGCGCTCGAGCAGTATCAGACTCGTTATGGCACGGGCGCATCAAACCGGACTTAGATTAACCCACTGAAGCGAATAAAACTGCAGTGGGTTAACCCGGATAAATAATCTACTCTGCCGGATTGAAGCTAAATTTTTGTCCGCCGATCGATGCCTCGTACATCAAACCACCAATCGCTAAGGTGAAAATCGCGACACCGTGTTCATAGGCGGCATCTGCAGACGCACCCGCCGTGACCGCAACCGCTGAAGCCTGCGCGCTAAATTCCATTTTTTCGGCCTTAAAGCGCTCCAGTGCATCTTCCTCACCGAAGAAAATAACCTCTGAGTATGCTTGTCCACCAAATTGGAGTCCGTAGGTTAACTGGGAGAGCTTCGCATCACCGATGAACTTTCCTTTTTCGTACACCTGCCCCGTTCCGTAGGCACCGCCCACCCCGATCGCCGCCTTATAAATCTTTGGGAATACTGCATAGCCGTGCGCACTATCAAAAAAACCTTGCATATTCGCATCCTGTTTTAGAAACGCGGCTATCGTTGCGTCAACCTCTTCGGTGCTTGTTGGTTTATCTTTGTCGTCTGGATCCCAACCCGCATTCGCTGTTAAAAATGACTGGCTCAACACCAAAATCAATCCCGCAATAAAAATATTTATTCGCTTCATCTCGCTGTCCTCTTTTTCTATTTTCAGAAATTAAATCGCCCCAGATTTTAAACCGATTGGCTAGAATTAAACAAACGTCCAACATCAATTAAACTGCCCGCGGAAATTCCCAACAGGACTGGGGGGCTTTTCTTCATCCGCTATCGAACCTCGAGTCGTTTGTTATTCACCACCCTCACCGATTATTTCTGCATTTTTATAAAAACGATCAAAATCCCGACCTGAATCGATGAACAATTTCTCAAAAAAACCAAGTTGATCGAAATAAGTTCCAACGGAAATTAAACCGGCGTTATTTAAATTCTGTTTGAACCAG
The DNA here is from genome assembly GCA_018672825.1 of Pseudomonadota bacterium. Taxonomy (GTDB): domain Bacteria; phylum Pseudomonadota; class Gammaproteobacteria; order Arenicellales; family UBA868; genus UBA868. Next base: position 83,553 of record JABHUE010000096.1, read on the forward strand.
TAATCCCAATTTGGGACCTTGCCAACGTCACGAAGCAATTGGTAACTCTTCTTTAGATCATCGAAAATATAACGTTTAGGTAAGCGCTTCTGATTATTCGATATAGGCTTGGCATAAAGTATCTTTAATTCCTCCCGAGCGTTTTGAATGAGATCAATCAACTGATCGCGTTTCGTGAGTCGCTTCGCATATTGCTTAACCTCGACTTCCCGACCGTGCTCTCGTAACCACTTCGCCACCCCCTCACGCTCCACAAAACTTGCAAATGATTCATTAAACGTGGAATCATTTTTTATAAACAAACGCTCATGGGCCAGCTCATGAAAAATCAAACCGGCTAACTCGGTATCCGGAAAATCTAATACAGAACTTAAGATGGGATCTGAAAACCAGCCTAGTGTCGAGTAAGCGGCCACGGGTCCGACAACAACCTCCAAACCTTTGGCTCTAAGTCTTGCCGCCTCATCGCGAGCGGATTCTTCTTCAAAAAATCCAAGATAAGACATGCAGCCTACTATCGGGAAACAAAATAACTCGGGTGTGACCGAAAATTCTTCAGCTGCAACTAGGCTCCATAAGACAAATTCCCGGCCAATATCGGTATAGCGCTGATAACTCCCGTTTGCAGGCAAAGACAAATCACTCTCAGCAAAAGCTCTGATATCACTTAGGAGTAATAACCGATCTTTTAAATGCGGTGATGTCGCCGGATCATCGATCACCTCGACAATTGGACGGCTGTTCCACATGAGCCCTGCCTGACCCGCGGCGGCTTGGGTGTAGTAACTCAGACTTTGACAACCTGAGCTAAACACCGCAACAATAACGGCGAAAAATCCAATTAGTTTCTGACTATTCAAAACAAGTCTGTATTTTTCTTGTCTTTTCATCTGCAATATAGATTCAAAATGCGGCCTTAATTTGACAGCCCAACGACTGTGATGCGTTTCTCGTTTCGAGATATGCGATTAACAGGTCTATCAAAAACCTTTGGGCGCTTGGAAGGAATCGGGGTAAATTCTAAGATAGATCATTCCCGATATACCGAAGCCAATGACAATAATTTAGATGTCAGATCCATCTTCCAATCTTAAATGCTATCTGGTCGGCGGCGCCGTCCGCGATCGCTTGTTGGGTTTACCTGAAACCGATCGAGATTGGGTGGTGATTGGCCATGATGCCTCCGAAATGATACGTCTTGGTTTTCGTCAAGTCGGAAAAGATTTTCCTGTTTTTCTTCATCCGCTTTCGGGGGAGGAATATGCCCTTGCCAGACGGGAACGCAAAATCGCGTCCGGTTATGCCGGATTTTCGACTGATAGCAATCGCGACGTCACCTTGGAAGAAGATCTCTCTCGACGTGACCTCACCATCAATGCGATTGCACGAGATCACGAGGGCACGTTAATTGACCCGCATAATGGTCAAAAAGATATCGAACAACGGACATTAAGGCATGTGTCGGCAGCGTTTACTGAAGATCCGCTACGCGTACTTCGGGTTGCACGGTTTGCAGCTCGTTACCACTCGCTCGATTTTAAAATAGCGCCTGAAACACTTTGCTTAATGAAAGAAATAAGCGCATCCGGCGAACTTGACTCACTTTCGCCCGAGCGGGTCTGGCAAGAAACGTTGAGCGCGCTCAGCGAAACTGCGCCTGCAGAGTTTTTTAGGGTGCTTGCCGCCTGTGGCGCGCTCAAACACATTTTTCCCGAAATCGCTGCACTACAGGGCATTCCTCAGCGATCCGATTTTCATCCTGAAGGAGACGCGTATGTTCACACCCTTATGGTCATCGAGGCGGCGACATCGCTTACCTCAGATACTCGAGTCCGATTTTCCGCGCTCGTCCACGACCTTGGAAAGGCGCTAACCCCCAAAAACCAGTGGCCTCGACATATCCGACATGAACAACGAGGGCTTTCTATCATCAATCGCTTGTGTGACCGGCTAAGAATCGCTTCAGAGTATCGCGATATCGCCCTTCTCGTTTCTGGGCAGCACCTTGTAATGCACCGACTCACCGAGTTACGTCCAGAAACGATTTTAAAACTCTTGAACAAATTAGATGCTTTCAGGCGGCCCGACAGGCTCTCGCTTTTCGCTATGGGTTGTCATGCCGATGCTCAGGGTCGCGGTGACGGATCCATGATTAGCTATCGATCGCGTGATTTGCTGAAAGAATATTTCCGGGTCGCTAACGAAATTGATTTGACCCAGTTGCGTGACGCAGAGATTTCGGGCGCGGAAAAGAAAATGATCGTCGCACAGAAGCGACTCGAGGCGATAACAAAATACCGGGATGCCACTCGAACGCCCAAATCGGCCTAACGGGTCCTACCAGAACCACACCAGCAAAGCGAAACCCAAAACAAGTCGATAAAGCACAAATGGCGTCATGCCAATCTGCTCGATCGATTTCAAAAACAGTGCAATAACCACCCGGGCAGTCACAAACGAAACCGATATCCCCAAAAAAATTATTTCGAAGCTCACCTGACCGGGTTCAGATATAAGTGCAACCGCTTTGAGGCAGCCCGCTGCAGCAATAATGGGAACCGCCATTAAAAAAGAAAATCGAGCCGCATCACTTCGGGACAAACCCAACATGAGCCCTGCTGTCATGGTGATACCTGATCGAGAAGTACCTGGAATGAGTGCCACTGCCTGAAAAAGCCCGATTAACAGTGCATCTTTAGGTTGCAGATCTTCAATTTTTCTTGTGCGCCTACCTTTTTGATCGGCCCACCAGAGGAGTAACCCGAAAATTATCGTTGAAATCGCGATAACAATCGGATCGCGAAGTGCTTCTTCCACAACTTTATTCAGCAAAAATCCAGCAATGACTGCAGGGACCGTTGCTTGTATCAGCAGCCATCCTGTTCGGCTTTCTACGGAGGCGCCGGTATCGCCCCACTGTCTGAACCAAGCCAATCCAATCGATTTAAAATCTTCTCTAAAATAACCAACAACGGCCATCAACGTTCCCATATGAACCGCCACATCGAACGCCAACCCTTGATCGGACCAATTAACAAAACGGGGTAGTAAAATGAGATGGGCTGAGCTCGATATCGGCAAAAACTCTGTCAATCCCTGAATCAAAGCCAACCAGAATGCCTGTCCATACTCGATCATAGACTCAGCGTCCTATCGCGAAGAGAAAAACCTTCTAGCGAAATGCTCGCTCCTTTGCCCAGCGCTAAAACCTTGAACGACTCTCCCATTTGGGACGGTAATACCAGGCGCTTCACTTCTTGTGCTTTAGTGATTCTTGTTCGCTCATCATCCGTATTTGTAAAACTGGCAAGGTCAAGAAGGCCAAGCGATAGAAGATACGCCTCCTGACTGGTGTAACCCAATACCGAAAGACCCGCCCTCTGGGCTGCGTCCGATAATTGCGAAAAATTGACATGACAGGTGATGTCCTGAAGTCCGATCAAACGGAACGGATCATCATGGGCTTGATGTTGATAATGACATCGTAAGGTCCCTCGCGCTCGATCCGGCAGGTAATACTCCTCAGCGGGATATCCGTAATCAATAATCAGAATTACTCCACTTTCTAGGGTGTTAGCCAATTCGCGGACCCATGCCGAGGCCCTGGGGCAAACCTCCGATTCATATCCGTCAGGAAGATTATGGGCTTGTGCGATCTCGAATTCAGCGCCATCGCTGAACAGATCCTCTGTCCAATCCCAACCCACACCCGCGCCCTCACTCCGAACTCTTGCTCGTCGAATTCTATTTTTCTCGACCCGAAATCTCGTGACAGGGAAGGCATCCACCACTTCATTTGCCAACATGATGCCGTCGACGCGCTCTGAGGGCATCTCGCTCAACCACTGTAGCTGAATACCCAGTTCTCGCGCCAACGGTGTGAGCCTCTCTTTTTGTTTTTGTTGAAGATCGGGACTCAACTCCATAATGCAATAAACGGATGGCAGCTGATGATTCTCGCTGAGCGCACGAAGCAGATCCTCTGCCAATCGCCCGGTGCCCGCCCCAAACTCAATGATTCGAGCGCTGGGTGACACTTTGAGAAGACCCGCTATTTCTCGCGCCAAGCATTTTGCAAACAAACTACCACTCTCAGGCGCGGTCAAGAAATCACCTGTCGCACCGAATTTAGACGCACCCGAAACGTAGTAACCAAGTCCCGGGGCATAAAGCGCTGCTTCCATAAACCGATCAAAACTTATCGCGCCGCCGGCCTCTCGAATAAGATCATGAATATGCTGGGTAGCGGCCTGACTATGCGCTGTCGCCAATTCATCGAGTTGGGGATTAAAGTCACTTTGCATCATCGATCAGTCGAATCCTTTTGAACCATATCTTTCTACACGCCGGCTCCAAACAAACTTTGTTAGATTTGATAGTGCAGAATCTATTTAAAAAATAAACGCAATCTCTTAATTTTTTAATCAACACAAAAACCTATGACTACTAGATCAAGTTCCCTTAAAAATAAGTCCGTTCTGATAACAGGCGCGGCTCGCAGAATTGGCGCATCAATGGCAACCTGTCTCCATGATCAGGGCATGAACATTATCGTCCATTACCGACAAAGCGCAGAACAAGCCCAAACACTGTGTGAAAAACTAAACCAAAAACGTCCAAATTCCGCTCGACTTTGTCAAGGTGAGCTCAAAACGGTCGCCGACTGCGAGCAGATCGCCAGCGATGCAATCGAAACTTTTGGGCGACTCGATGCGCTTATTAACAACGCATCAGCATTTTTTCCCACGCCTATCGGCAAAGCAACATCTTCGGACTGGGAAGAATTGCTTAACGTAAACCTGAAAGCACCATTCTTTCTATCCCAAGCCTGCACACCGTCACTGCGCGAGCGCCAAGGCTCGATTATCAATCTAACCGATATTTACGCGGAAAAGCCGCTTGCCGGTCATCCTATTTATTCAGCAAGCAAGGCCGGGTTACTCTCATTGACACGCTCACTGTCACAGGAGCTCTCCCCAGACATTCGTGTCAATGCGGTAGCCCCCGGCGCAATTCTGTGGCCAGAGGCTGGAGAAAGTGAAGAGGTACAAACGCACATCATCTCGCGAACACCGCTCAAAAGATTAGGTGATCCACTCGACATCGCACAGACTGTATTGTTCTTGCTACGCGATGCGCCATTCATTACGGGTCAGGTGATTAATGTCGATGGTGGCAGAACTGCGATCCCCTGACTAAAACCTACTTAAAGCGTTAAAGGCGCTTCGGTCAAAAGTGCTTTCTTGGGAATAGGTGTCTGATCCCATAACGCGCTCAGCGTCTCGCCGATCACGGGATGAACCATATTTGGCAAAATATCACTAAGCGGTTTTAAAACATGGGCGCTATCAAGAATTTCCTTTCTGGGCACATCGAACCCCTGGTCATAAAAAATACCGTCGCCGTAGAGCAGCAGGTCGAGATCAATGGTTCGCGACGACATTTCATCTTTTGATCGCTCTCGTCCCAATTGGTCTTCAATCCGATGCAACTCGCTCAGTACATCTTGGATATCGAGATTTGATTGATAGGACGCCGCGAGATTTAGAAAATAAGGCCCTTTAAATCCAACAGCTTCACTTTTAACCACAGGTGAAAATATCGCCTGTGGGTAACGAGCACGAATCTGATTAACTGAGGTCCGGATATTCGACTCACGATTGATATTGCTGCCGAAACTAACCGCGATTAAAGTCATTTATATCTGCCCGCGTTCAATCTCAACGCCCACATCCCTGGCACCCGTTACCGCGCCGCGCTTATTGATCTTAACCCGGCAGCCGCTTACGCCAAATTCTTCCGCCAGTAATGTGGCGATCCCCTCTGCGAGGCGCTCCACGAGATTAGCCTTTGTGACAACAATGTATGCACTTACTTTCTTTGCAACGTCTTTGTAGCTGAGCGTATCCTCAAGCTGATCCGTTTGTGCGGCTGCGGAAATATCCCAGCCCATTTCCAGATCGATGATAAGTCTTTGCTGAATTTGCCGCTCCCATTCCCATACGCCAATCACACAAGTTACTTCTAACCCCTTTACGAAAATCTTGTCCAAGCTATGCTCCCTTAGCAACCGAACTTATATCGGTATCGAGTTTATACTTTAATTTAAATAACAACGAAGAACACAATAGACACGTTATGACCTATTTTTTGTCCGCAATCGCGGGTTATCTTATTGGATCCATCTCAAGCGCTGTAATCGTCTCTCGCCTTATGGGACTTCCGGATCCTCGTCAGGAGGGCTCTGGCAATCCGGGCGCAACCAACGTTTTACGTCTTGGCGGAAAACTCGCTGCAGCCTTGACCCTGATCGGCGACATTCTAAAAGGCGCAATTCCGGTCTTGATTGCCGCATCGCTTACGGCTGAGCCCATGGCTATCGCGCTGGCAGGAGCCGGTTCATTCTTCGGCCACCTCTTTCCAGTCTTTTTTGGTTTTAAAGGAGGGAAAGGTGTCGCAACTGCGCTGGGCGTATTTTTAGCCATTAACCCATTTATTGCGCTCTCCCTTGCGCTTACTTGGCTGACAATTGCAATCATTTTTCGGTTTTCATCGCTTGCCGCAATCATCAGCAGCGCGAGCGCACCCCTTTGGGCCTGGTGGTTTGATTCCAGCGACGTCTATATTGTTTTGGCGTTTGCACTGGCCATCATTCTCGTCTGGCGACACTCGGAAAATATAAAACGCCTGATCGCGGGCACAGAATCAAAAATCGGAAAAAAATCTTAAGTCGCAATACGCTCCAGCGGCTCGAGGTCAGCCAGACTCCAGCGGGGTCGAACCGTGAAATCAAGGCCCTGACGATTTCCGCCTTGAAGTCGAAGCGTGCCGGCATATGCAATCATCGCGCCATTGTCCGTGCAGAACTCGGAGCGAGGATAAAAAACTTTTTTACCCTCAGACTCCGTCATCTCTTTTAATCTTGATCGAAGCAGCAGATTCGCGCCCACGCCTCCGGCCACAATCAGACGGCGGCGACCTGTTTGATGAAGCGCCCTTTTGCACTTGATCACCAACGTATCGACTGCAGCTTCCTGAAAAGCAGCGGCGATATCCGCAACCGTCTGTGAATCGATCTCACCGTGAGGAACTGTATTTCGGGTAAACGTCTTTAACCCGCTAAAACTAAAATCGAGCCCGGGTCGATCCGTCATCGGTCGCGGGAACTTCCATCGACCCGATCGACCTGTTTCAGCCGCTTTTGCGATTGAGGGCCCACCGGGATAACTGAGGCCAAGCAGTTTTGCGGTTTTATCAAATGCTTCGCCCACCGCATCGTCAACGGTGCCACCCAAAAGTGAGTAACGTCCAATATCGACGACATCAACTAATAACGTGTGGCCTCCGGATACCAATAACGCGATAAATGGGAATGACGGCGGTGTGTCTTCAAGCATAGGGGCAAGTAGATGGCCTTCCATATGATGAACACCAACTGCCGGCACCTGCCACGCCCACGCAAGCGCGCGTCCAAGCGATGCACCTACCAACAATGCGCCTGACAACCCAGGTCCTGCCGTATAAGCCACGCCATCGATCTGCTCATCCGAAGTGTCAGCAACTTCCATCGTTTTCCTCACCAACGGCTGCAGCAACTTGACGTGATCGCGAGCGGCCAACTCCGGAACAACACCACCATAGAGCGCGTGCAGCTCAACTTGAGACGCTAAACAATGGGCCAACAGCCCACAATCGGTATCGTAGATTGCAACACCCGTATCATCACAGGAAGTTTCTATTCCGAGAACTTTCATATCGAGCCTGGGTTGGAATCCGAGTCCTCGCGGGGTAATGGGAAGAAATTCGGCTTAATTATAGATTCTTAAGAAATCAAGCGGCGTGCTTTCCCCCCCTAAAATATCCGACTCACCTCAATTTCTCAGCTAAATCAATCCAATTGAGTCGAATTTCGCGAGGCGTGTACTTTCTGACCGCAAAACATTAGACTACCCGACCCTTTTGATTAATTTAGTTTCAGATTTATGCCATCAGTAAAAGTTCGACCCGATGAGCCGTTTGACGCCGTGTTGCGTCGTTTTCGCCGCGCCTGCGAGAAAGCCGGTGTTTTCACCGAATCGCGAAGCCGTGAGTCTTATGAAAAGCCAACTACCGTCAAAAAGCGTGCTGGCGCAGCGGCAGAGAAACGAGAAAAGAAACGTCTCGCAAGACAAAATCCTTCGCGAATGAGGGCTCACTGAAGTCCCTGACCTCGCCGCCGCAACGCTTGCGGCCCTTAAGATCGTGAATCCCCTCAAAGATCGCATCGTTTCTGATATGAAGGACGCGATGCGTGCGAAAGATGCCGTCCGTCTCGAGTCCATAAGATTATTGCGGGCTGCGATCCAACGTCGTGAAGTCGATGAACGCGTCGACCTGAATGATCAGGATGTTGTCTCTGTCGTTCAAAAAATGGTCAAACAAGGTAAGGACTCGATTGCTCTTTTTGAGCAAGGCGGACGAGAGGACCTGGTTCAAAAAGAGGCTGCTACTCTCGCAGTTCTCGAAACTTATCTTCCCGAACAACTTGATGAGGAAGCGCTCCTGATCCTTATCGAAAAAGCGATGTCCGAATCTGGCGCCCAAACCGTGCGTGATATGGGAAAGGTAATGAGCCTGCTAAAACCGCAAGTCCAAGGGCAAGCTGACATGGGTGTTGTTAGTGGCTTGATCAAACAAAAACTATCCAACTAGTTTTGAGCCTGTCAAAAACCTCAGACACGCCGGAAACGAAACACGGCGTAGAGCATCGCACTTAAAACCAAAATCGCCATCGCCTGATGGACCGCCGCCAAGACAACCGGCACATGAAACAAAAGCGTCGTTATTCCCAGCGTCACTTGACCGACCACCGCGAGCCCTAAAAATACTGCGATCAATCGTTGAGCCTGAAATTTCGGGTGTCTCAAAACGCGAAAAACAAAAATCAACGTGAGCAATAAAGTCGTAATCGCGAGAAGACGATGATTGAACTGCACCGTAGGAATGTTTTCAAAGAAATTTCGCCAAGCCGGTGTCAGCACAACATAACCAGGCGGAATCAACTTCCCCGCCATTAGCGGAAATGTATTAAAGGCGTGACCGGCTTTCAATCCGGCCACAAAACCGCCTGAAAGCACCGTAACGGACGACAGAATACCAAGCCCGATAACCGCCCGCCTAAAAACAGGCGAAACGATCTGCGGGGGCTGTCGTTCCAACAACGCGAATACCACCCACAACATATAAAGAAACACGAGAATAGCGGTACCCAAATGCGCTGTAAGTCGATACTGACTCACATCCGGATTATCAACCAGCCCACTTTTGACCATATACCATCCAAGCAATCCCTGAAGCCCGCCAAGCAGAAACATCGCGACAAGATGCGGTGTCATCTGTCGAGTCAGATATCGCTTGTACCAAAGCCAAAAAAATCCAAGTGCAAATACAAGTCCAATGGTTCGACCCAACACCCGATGTGCCCATTCAAAATAGAAAATAGTCTTGAAGGCCTCAAGCGACATGCCCTTATTAATTTTCTGATACTCCGGATATTCGCGATAGTGATCAAACTCCTGCTGCCATTGATTTGCACTTATGGGTGGTAAAACGCCCGAAATGGGCTCCCAACGAACCATAGACAAACCGGAATCGGTCAACCGGGTCACACCACCCAATAGAATCATACAAAAGACTAAAGCGCAGCAAATTAAAAGCCAACGGGCGATCGCTTGAGACGCCTGACGATCTACCAGACCAAAGGGCACGCAAGAAACGGAGGAACAATCAACAGATGATGAACTTAGATTTTTCAAAGTCAGTCGCGTTTTTTTGATCAATTAGGTTGGATACCAGATTTTATACTTTTGAATGCTAATATTTGCTTAGTAAATTCAGCGTGATCAAACATGAGTGGCAAAATACCCCGAGAATTCATAGACGACGTGCTCGCCCGCACAGACATCGTGGAACTAATTGACAAAAAAGTTCCCCTCAAAAAAAAGGGTTCTGCCTACATGGCTTGCTGCCCTTTTCACAATGAAAAAACGCCCTCTTTCTCAGTCAATCAGACCAACCAGTTTTACAAATGCTTTGGCTGTGAAGCGAAAGGAAACGCGATCAGCTTCCTTATGGACTTTGATCAGCTTAGCTTTCGGGAAGCAATTGAAGATTTGGCTGAAAGCGCCGGGCTCGAACTGCCTGACACCGGCCCCGCTCGCGAGGATGATGGCCTAATGCCGGCGCTGCTCGACACACTCGCCAACGCCAATCGTTTTTTTAAAGAACAGTTACGTGATCGAGATATTTCTCAA
>JABHUE010000041.1 GCA_018672825.1 Pseudomonadota bacterium
CATTTCGTCGGTCTAACGCGTTCGAAGCGACCCGGCGTGAGGTTAAAGCCGTACGGGAGGCCGTTGGTATCAATGAGGTTCAAAACTTTGGCAAGTTTTCGGTTAGGGGTCACGGCGCCCGGCCATGGCTCGATCGCATCATGGCCGGGCGAATACCCGTGCCAGGGCGTATCAGCTTGACGCCTATGCTTTCCCCGAAAGGCCGGTTGATTGGAGATCTAACTGTCTCTTGTATCGCAGTGGATGAATTTCAGCTGACAGCATCATATGGCTATCAAGCCGTTCACGAACGATGGCTCCGGGACAATCGTGACGACAGCATCAGTCTTGAGAATATCTCTGATCAACGCACCGGTTTTCAGATTGCAGGCCCTCGTGCTCGTGATGTGCTGGACGCGGTTACTCGAGATGACGTGTCCGGTGAGAACTTCAGATTCATGGACGTAAAGCGCATGACGGTCGGCATGTGTGATTGCATCGTCCAACGGGTCAGCTACACCGGAGACTTGGGTTACGAGATCTATTCGGATCCGATGAGTCAGCGCGCGTTGTGGCAGACGCTTTGGACCGAAGGCCAAAAGCATGGCATGCAGCCTTTTGGAATGAGAGCGATGATGAGTCTTCGTCTCGATAAGTTCTTTGGCAGTTGGTTAAGTGAGTTCTCTCCCGATTACACGCCAGGTGAGACAGGTATGGATCGTTTTATCGCGTTTAACAAAGATGCGGATTTTATTGGCCGGGGTGCAGTTGAAGCAGAACGGCAAATGGGGGCAAGTCGTGGCCTCGTTGTTTTTGAGGTTGATGCGTTGGATGCCGATGTTGTGGGGTACGAGCCCGTTTGGATTAACGATGAAGTTAAAGGTTTTTGCACGTCAGGCGGGTATTCTCATCACGCCGAGAAATCAATCGCGCTTGCGCTTGTTGATGCTACTTGTTTGGTGGACGACCTGCAGGCGGAGATCGAGATTTTGGGACACATGCGCCCAGCGAAGCGTATTACGCGAATGTTGTTTGATTCGGATGCGCATCGCATGCGGGGCTAGTAAAAAAATGGATCTAGATAATACGGAGCCCTTCCCGTTGCCGCCGCTCGTTGACTATTTTTTTGACGTATTGGGAACCATGAGCCGGATTAATCTGTTTGGGTTCTCTTTGTGTGATAAGGGTGCCGTATCCATATTGCTTTAAAAACGGATCAAATAGATCTCCATAGTATTTAAGGTCTTCTTCGGTAAACCAGTCTTGCCAGAATCCAGATGATCGACTTCGGATAACGCGTTCGAATTGTTTGGGGATCTTCTTATTTTTACCGATACGAACGTTCAGAAATGTTTCAAGTATTTCGAAGCGTTCTTCAACAAAATCCTCGTATTTGAAAACACACGCGATTCCCTTTGCGATGCTGCTCTCCAGGACGGCCCATTTCTTGTGGTCCTCCCAGAAAAAACCTGAATCGAGGCTGGGGGGCGGTAATGCGAGCCGGGACTCAAGCATTTTCAAAGAAACCGATTCAGGATGAGCTTCTTTTTCTTCTAGCATCTGAATCTGATCCAAAACGAACTGGTCATCTTGGTATCGGTGGTCAAAGTGGCGATAGAGAATGTAACTGACTAGCCGGTCGCGAGGGTCTCTTACGAGCCAGATCACTTTGTCAAAATCGTTTAATGCTTCAATCCTAAACTCGGGACCAATAATTTGTTTATCAATAATGTTCGCTGCGTTTTTACTGGGCTTTTGCCGTCCAAGATACTTGTTGTAACGGGTCTGAAGAAAGTCTCCTTCAAAAAATCGAAGGTATTTTCTGGGATAAGTATTGACTAATCTTGACCAAAGCCCAGTGGTGCCTGACTTGGCTAAGCCAATAACCGCTATTCTGGTCATGGCAAGTTGCGCTTTTGGAAAACGGCATTTCTGTGACCGTTGCTATTGGCTACATCATTCAGTTCGATCATTACCGAGTTCATCTGAATTGATCAGAGATGTGTCCCGACACAATGCGACTGTAGACGCCGACAGGATAAAAAGAATGAAGCGGAACGGTGCGTGGTGCGTCGATTGCGATAGCGGTTGGTTCGTTATTTAATGCCAGCGCTAATTGTTTACCCATCATCGTTGCCATAGGCACTCCCCGACCGTTGTAGCCAAGTCCCGCATATACGTTATCAGAGAGTTTAAGTAGCATGGGACGCTGATGCGGTGTGACCCCGACATAGCCCGCCCAGTCATATTCCCATTGCGTGCCAGAAATCTGGGGAAACAGACGCAGCGCTTTCGCTCTTAGATGCGCCGTCTTGAGACCCCCTATTTTGCCGAAGAGGGTCCCGCGCCATCCAAAAACAAGCCGGTTTTTCTCATCGATCCGGTAGTAGGCAGGGACGCCCGCATATTCCGCGGCAACTTGTCGTCCGGGCAGAATGGTTGAGGCGACATGACCCGGAAGCGGATGGGTTGCTGAAAGCATGCTCGCCACCGGGATAATGGTGCGCGCCAGTCCTGGCCATAATCCATCAGTATATCCATTGGTCGCAAGTACTAATCGCTTGCACCTGATATCTCCCGCGTCGGTTATGACTCGCCAGCCCGTTGCGGTTTGCGAAATGTTTTTTGCGCAAGTATCGCCAAAAATACTAACGCCCTGTTCGCTGCAGGCACGTGCAAGGCCTCGACTGTACGCGAGTGGCTGCAGACTTCCACCGCGATCATCACACATGCTGAGATCATATTGGGAGGTTCCAATGACCTCTGATGTTTTCTCCCGGTCAAGCAAATGGACTGACTTGCCTTTTCCCGCCCAAAATTGTGACCATTGCGTTATGTAGCGAATAGCCGTGTTTCCTCTGCCCGCAATGATCGATCCATTTCTTTCCGCTTGGCAATCAACTTGATACCTGTTGATGAGATCAAAAACCAAGTCAACGGCGTCTCCCAGTGTTTGGATAAAGGCGTTAAATTGATCGCCGGGATACATTCCCTTCAGGGCTTGAAGCTCGCTTTTCCACTGGGGGTGCACCTGACCGCCATTGCGACCGGAGCAACCCCATCCGGGCTGCGCCTGATCAATAATGACGACGTCATCAGTATGTTCGATTGCATGGAGTGCCGTTGATAAACCGGTGTAGCCCGCTCCCACAATTAAAAGGTCCGTCTCGATAGATTCCTCAAGTCGACCAAAGTTCAAGCCCGCATCAGCCGTTGCCTGCCATAAGCTGTTCGGCCAATTCAGAGTTGGTTTTGATGGCGTGCGCGTCATTGTGAATCTGGAGAGAAGAATTCGAAAGATTGTAAACAAGATAGGTCCAAAACGGGCAAGATTACGTGTCGAATCAAAAATGGGTTTTGAAAGCGCCGGGGTAAATCGTGCTTGGTGTGGTTATGCGGTAATATTTTGATATCGTTTCATCGCGTATTCTCATTTATCAGAATCAGGTTGCTTATGAGTTTCCCGAAAAGAGCTGATTTTCGTTCGGACGAAAAATTTGTTGATACTTTGTTAGCTGAGATTGATCGATTAGGCGCCGATTGGCGTTATGACGAGGAAGTGACCCAGCTTGAACACGCAATTCAAAGTGCCTGGCTTGCGCGTCAGAACGGGGATTCGAGCGTTGAGATAACTGCCGCTCTTTTGCACGATATCGGCCATTTTCTGATGGCTCATGCAGCGCAAGATGAGCGTCATAAAGACCGTGACCTTAAGCATGAAGAGGTTGGCGCCAACTGGCTAAATCAATATTTTTTGCCAGAAGTTGCCGAGTCTGTCCGCTTGCATGTTCCGGCAAAGCGTTATTTGTGTAAAACCAGAGCGGGATATTGGGATGATCTTTCCCAAGGCTCTAAAATCTCGCTCGAAAAGCAAGGTGGCCCTATGACACAGGGCGAAGTGAATGCTTTTGAGGCATTGCCGTCACACAACTCAGCTGTGAAATTAAGGCTCTATGACGACGAGGCCAAAGTCATTGATCGGGTCACGCCATCTATTAGTGATTTTGCAAAAGATGTGATTAATAGTCTGAGCGCCCGTTAATTTCAGAATCTCCCGCCATGTCGCTTGAGGATAAATACCGTTACGAGGTTTGTGAAAGATTAAAGATTGGTAAGTAATTGAGATCAAGAAGTAGGGAGAGATTCCGACTTACACTAATGACCCGACGAAGCAGAAGCCCTCGAGCCCGATCGCAGCAAGTGACTCATCAAGTCCGCTCGCAGATTGATCGACGATTGCCTTTTTTTGATCTTCTGGATGATGACGCAATTTCTCGTCTTGAGGCGCAGGTCGACTGGATTATCCAGGATATTGGCATCGCCTTTCGAGATGATCCCGAGGCGCTCGCGATGTGGCGCGAGCAGAGAGGCGTCCGGATTGACGGGGATATCGTGCGAGCACCGGCTGACTGGATTCGAGAGATTTGCAGTAACGCACCCAGTCAATTTACCCAGCTTGCTCGAAACCCCGAACGCTCGGTAACCATTGGTAACCGCCATCAGGTTTTTGCTCCAATCTACGGGGCGCCGTTTGTGCGAGATCTGGAGAAAGGTCGTCGATACGGGGATCTTGAATCTTTTCAGGATCTTGTCCGGCTCACCTATATGTCACCCGCTTTGCACCATGGCGGTTTCG
>JABHUE010000109.1 GCA_018672825.1 Pseudomonadota bacterium
AGCGACAACGTAAAGTTTGCACCCATAAACTTGAAGTGCGGAGGAACTTGCATACTGATCGTATACCAGCCGGCGCTTGAGGGGTGCTCGGAAACGTCGATCTTGGCATTTCGGAGTGGCCGCGAACTTCTCATCACAGAAGGCACATTTTCCTGGTCTGCAACATAGTTACGAATCCAACGATTGAGTTCCGCTTCAATATCGCCCCGGGAAACCCAGCCACCCAGGTTCTCTCTTTGCAATACTTTTAGATAGTGGGCCAAACGGGTGACCACAAAGAGATACGGCAATTGAGTTCCCAGCTTGTAATTTAACTCTGCCTGTCGTGCTTCCGGATCTGAGCCAAAGAACTTGGCTTTCTGGATTGAGTTCGCCGAGAAGAATGAGGCGTTATCAGTGCCCTTGCGCAGTGTCAGCGGTGCGAACCCGAGATTACTGAACTCATACTCCCTGCGATCAGAGATAGGAATTTCAACCGGGCCTGAAAC
The DNA here is from genome assembly GCA_018672825.1 of Pseudomonadota bacterium. Lineage (GTDB taxonomy): Bacteria > Pseudomonadota > Gammaproteobacteria > Arenicellales > UBA868 > UBA868. Next base: position 489 of record JABHUE010000109.1, read on the forward strand.
GAAGAATTGGCCGTCTTGATCATACATGTAGGACGGCAGGTTAGTTACAGCCCCGCCGCTCTTGGGGCCTATGATATTCGGGCACCAACGATACTTGGCAAAGGATTCGACCACTCGGCCTGCCAGGGCGAATGCCGCACTTCCCCAGCAAAAATCATCATTGGCAGCCGCGTTCTCTTCATAATCAAACTCTGAAATTTCATTTTGCGCGCCATAGGGCGTCCGCAGCAAGAATCGTGGCAACGTCAAGCAAATGTTACGCGAATCCTCTGAGGTGCGCAGACCATTCCAGGATCGATACTTCGGTGAGTCGAAAACGGACTCAAGATCTTTCAGCTTGTAGAGTTCAGACCAAGAATCTAAGCCTAAAAACGACGCATCCGCCGACGCAATAAAAGGTGCGTGGGACATATTGCTTACGTTGGAAAGGCACCGCATTAATTCGCAGTCTTTCTCTCCGGGCCCGAAATAATAGGCTCCGATAATGGCGCCCACTGGCTCACCGCCAAACTGGCCATACTCGTTTGTGTACACCACCTTATGCAACGTGCAATCTGGTATCTCGGCAGCATCTTCGAAGTCAGCGATCAACTCCTCTTTCGTGACATCCAGTACTTGAATCTTTATGTTTTCTCTGAAGTTGGTACCAGAAACCAGAAAATCCAGTTCACGCCATGCTGATTCGATCGCCTTGAAATCATCGTGGTGCATTACCGCATCAAGCTGTTCACCTATTTTCTTATCAAGTTCTGCGATCGCCGCATCCACAAATCGTCGGTCAACTCGGCTAGCGCCGTTTTCCTGAGCTATTGCTCGAGTAATCAGGGAAGATACCGCGTTTTTCGCAAAGCCTACGACATCGTCTGGTAGTGTCAGACCAGAAGCACCAAGAATTTCGTCAGTAACGTCTGTTTTTGCCATCATCTTAATCCTCTAAATATTTATTCGAATAGGTTCATCAATTTATTTTTGTTGAGAGACTTTTTCGTCAATCAACTTTCTAAACTCAGATGAGTTACCTATTGGCGCCCGCAGAGCTTTTAATGCATCTCTAAGTCCCAGCATCTGTTTCAGTTCGGGAACTTGGTCGATTACTGCTGCTGGTGAAAGATCCTTGGTGGAGGTAAATTCAAGTTTTACAGCGATCTCGCCATCTCCAGTCAACGTGTTCGGAACTGAGTACTCGGCCAAAACATCCATGGCGGCCATTACGCCGTTCACGCTTGGACTGGAGATCTCGACGGGCTCCCTATCCGAAAACGGAGTTTCTTTCGAGCCACTGAAGTCGCCAAGCACCATCAGCTTGAGCGGCAGTTCGATTTCTTCTTTTCGCCCGCCCGTAGCAGGCTGATATACAATATTTATTCGCTCCTTCGGGGCGACAGCACTATCAAGGCTTTTAGCCATCTTGATCTCCTTGGAATGTAATTAAACGGTGGCTCTGGTCAAGATCAATCGCAAAACCGAGAACACCATTTTTAACGTTTATAAGCATCATTCGTTATTACTCAAAAACAACTTTGTTGGTTAATACTGAAAAACAATTTTCCAACCTCGCAGAACATATGATTCACCAAAACGTCCCTGAGATTAGAGCAACTAACAAGGCTGACCTTCGGCCAGAAACTAGAGGTGCAAAAACTATTCTTCGATTCTTAAAATCTATACTATGCTAACTTAAGCCTTTGTTTCAATAAAAAGTTAGCCTATATTAGCAATTGATTCTTTTTTTTTGCCAAACATTGATCTTATTACACCACTTTGGACTTTATAGTTTGTAATGTAAGATGTATTTTTCAAAATACCGGCACCATCGTCCGATTTCCCAGAGAAACAGACTCTTGCCCATCTATGTCAGTTTATTTTTAGAACGCTCTCGACTTTAGTTGGTCCCCATGGAATGGTTATGGGGTGCGGTCAATGCCTAACCCCATTATCGTGTCAATTCTTCTTGCCCCAAGGATTCTTGCCTCGGCTTCTCAATTGTCTGACTAACAGAGAATTCTCGGAAGCGAGGTAGATCACGACGTAGGCGAAAGCCACGGCGAAAATCAACGGGCGCGCTGTCGCCACCCCATCGGTCATCTCTATCATAACAATGATGGCAGACATCACAGCTCCGGTTACACCTGCAACCATGGCCCCCATGCCGGCAAGTGCATAAAGAGAAATACTCGTGATATCAGCTCCAGAATCTTGCACAATCAGCCCAACAGCAGATCCCAGCATCGCACCCATGAATAAACTTGGGCCAAATACACCACCGTTAAACCCGAAGGAAAAACTTGCCACAGTAGCAGCAAATTTTAGCGCCAACAAAATCACGCATAGCGATAGCGCGATCCCCCCTGCTACTGCTAACTGCGTTTCGTAACCCCCTAGACCCAATATAGAGGGGTAGTAAAATCCCATGGCGGCCAAAATCAACGCCCCTATCGCGGGCTTAATTCTATTATCAACTTTTAGATGTTTGGCAACGAACGCTGTTGCGGCCGGCAAAGCACGATTAAACGCGATCGCTCAGCCCCCGGCCAACAGGCCCACGAGGGCAAAGTATTTAAGCTCGAAGAGCTGCACGTCATTTGGTATAGGCGGCACGGGAATGACAAAATGGACATCCAGTACAAATGCCAACTCTTTTGCCACGACAGCGGCAGCAGCTATTGGAATAAATTGATGTATTTTCCATTGCCGAAGGACCACCTCCTGCACAAAGATAATCGCAGCAATCGGAGACAGGAATGAAGCTGAAATTGCGGCCGCAATACCAGCACAACTCAGCGTAACCCGCTCGCGTTTGCTCATCTTAAAGATCGCACCCAAACCAGAGGCTGCCGCAGCCCCGAGATGAACAGCTGGCCCGAATCGCCCTACCGATGCGCCAGCCCCAATCGAAACAGCGCTGATCGCACCCACAGCCAACCCCTCTTTGACCCCTGTATGTCCCTGATTAAAATGCACGTCTTCAATCACATGCGATAACCCACGGTTAGCACGGTTCGGCATCAGGTAATAAGTCATGCAGCCCACAATAAGCCCGAAAATCACCATAACAACCACATTAAATGGCCTGAGCTTGGCATTTTCTATCCCCTCAGTTTTTGCAAGATCCATGAGCGGGCTGCCATCAAAGTCAAACAAAAGGCCTTGGTGGATGAAGGTCTCAGTAAAATTAATCGAAATCAGAAGCAATTTGGCCAGACCAGCAGCTAGCAGCCCAACCAAAATTGCCAAAAAGACAGTCCAGACCAAACTCCAGCCCCTTCTATCTGAGCGTTCGTTTTCGCCAGCGCCCGCCTCATTCGCCACAGAATCGTTCATTTCCCTTTTACCCCCCAAGAGCGTTCCATTGTTTTAATCTGTATAAACAAACGATATTTGAACCGTGACTTAAAATAACAGAAATTTCGCCCGCCAACAAATTGGGGTCAACAACCCTGTGATGCTCGATTTGTGGAAAGTAACCCCGTCACCTATTACCAAACTGATAACAATGCTCTGGATTCCTATCACAATCGCCGCCGCGTTTTTTCAGAACCTGCGCTCTGCAGTTCAGCGCCACTTAAAGTCTGAACTCACCGATCTTGGCGCCGCATCGGTTCGCTTTCTTTACGCTCTTCCCTTTTCTTTTCTCTGGCTTGCTCTTTTGGTCGTGGGGTTCGAAATGAGCACCCCCGCTGCAAATCCTGCGTTCGTTGGCTGGGTTGTTGGCGGGTCTATTACGCAAATTATCTTTACGTTCTTGCTGATGTGGCTTTTTTCATTATCAAATTTTACAGTTGGTACGGCGTTGTCGAAAACCGAAGTGGTCCAGGTAGTGTTGCTCGAAGCGCTGTTACTACAAGAAAGTATTTCTGGCCGAGCTCTGATTGCGATCCTCATCGCCTTTATCGGGATTATGATTATGACGCTCGGAAAATCCCGGATTTCTTTTTCTAAACTGCTCGCCAGCCTCGGTCAAAAAGTCACTCTGGTCGGTCTCACCTGCGGCCTCATGCTTGGATTATCTTCGGTCTTGTTTCGCGGCGCCGTACTTTCCCTGGAGGAAGGCGGCTTACTGATTCGTTCCGCCTACACCCTGGCTGTGGCAATCACAATACAGAGCCTGATACTACTGATTTGGCTACGCCTCTTTCAACGCGGGCAGATCACCCGGACCCTTGGGCATTGGCCGATCTGTATTGGCGTGGGCTTCGCCGGATGGGCTGCCTCCCTCTGCTGGTTCGCAGCATTTACACTAACCCACGCAGCTTACGTTCGCGCGTTAGGCCAGATCGAACTGATCTTTACCTTTCTGGTTTCAGTGCTGATATTTCGAGAAAAAGTCAGCCGAATCGAAATCACCGGGGTAGTGCTATTGAGCATCGCTATCGTAATCTTAGTGCTGGAAAAAGCGTCGTAAGCTCTGCCTTGACTCACTCTCAGGATTTTTCGCCTGAGCACGCTGACGGGGTGACCAACTTCAAACGCTAAACCATCAAACGCTTGATGCGAGCGAATCTGCTGGCTCTGGCTTGGCCACCAG
>JABHUE010000037.1 GCA_018672825.1 Pseudomonadota bacterium
AAATTAAGGTTTCAGCAGTGATTTCACTATGTCCAATCTGGGAGCTTGAAAGATTTTCCGCATTTCTCGGTTCCGCAGGCGTGCGACGAGCCCCGTGGTTTTGCTTAAGCTCGTCGAGTGTCATCACAAAGCAATCGGAACACACTTTGGGCCGGAAGGGTGTAGCCCAAAAATTAGTTACTGGCGAAAACTGGGTTGTTGACTTTCGAGCTCCTCAGGCGTCCCCAACCACTATATTGAGACCAACTCTCATCTATGGCGGCAGGCGGAATCGCAATATCAACTATCTTAAAAAAATTGGTTCAATTCTGCCTTTCTGTCCCAACCTTTCGTTTGCAACCGGTTTACGAAACCCGGTGCATTGCGATGATATTTCAGAGTGGATTATCAGGTCTCTCCAGCGTGAGAAAAACCAAGAAGACGCATCGGATTGGAAGTCGCAGGTGATATTTATTCAAGGCGGTCGTCCGGTTACCTTCAACAGTATGCAAATGAGTGCCATGCGTACAACAAAAGACTTCAGAAAATTCTGGATTGTCCATAAGAGAACGTTAAGAATTTTGATTCTCGTGGGCTGTTGGCTGCGTTTGTTAAGGGAAGTCCCGAGGGATTTCGTAGAGCGTTTGGAAAAAGATTTCGTGTTTGACAACAACGACCGGATAAGAGGTTTCTCCTTTAGATTTCGAGAATTTCATCCATAAAACAATGACTCATTTTATTGGCTTTCTTGAATTGTTTTTTGCCCTATTGGCAGCTTTTCTTTTAACATTTATCGTTTTAAATTTTTTAATTGACAGAGCATCTGTTGTCTTTCCCCGCGACATGCCTAATCTTCGAAGTCTGCACATCGCGCCAACTCCGAGAGGCGGCGGAGTCATCTGTTTAAGCGTGACTATGCTTGCAAGTCTATTGGTTGCGGTTTTCTCTAGTTTCGAATGGTGGATGCTAGGCGTGGGCACGTGCATCGCTGGACTTGGCATCGTTGGCTTTATTGATGATCGCTGTCCTTTATCGGTGAGAAAAAAAATACTCGCGCAAACCATTCTTGTTGGGGTAATGGTCGGGCTGATCTTGGATGATCGCAGTTGGCAATTATTTGGGGAAGTTTTTGCACTTCCCGATGTATTCATCTTCTGGCCAGTTCTTATTCTGATGATTTGGCTTGTAAATCTTACCAATTTTATCGATGGTGCTGACGGTTTACTGGGCGTTCATGGCGTGATCATCACGATAACACTTGGACTGTGGTTTTACGCTCTTGATGCACGTGCACTATGCCTGATCACCCTGGTTGTTTCCGGTACGCTGCTCGCGTTCCTTCGCTTTAACTGGTCGCCAGCTCGTATCTTCTTGGGTGATGTGGGGAGTTTGGCCCTCGGCGGATGGCTCGGTGCAACCATGTTGATCGGGATAACTCGATTGGGATTGCCCGCAGAGGCATTTGTAATTTTATATGGCTACATCGTTTTTGATGCGTCGTTTACTCTAATTCGTAGGTTATCGGCAGGTAATAATGTTTTTCTCGCGCATCGGGATCACTTGTACCAACGCTTGATTGTAAAAGGTAAAAGCCACCAACACGTCGTGCTGGTTACAGGCGGACTTCAGGTGGTTCTCATGGTGTTGGCTTCAGTTAACGCTATGCTCGACGAGTATGGCGTCTGGCTCTTGTTGACGGCAACTGCTATTCTCGGGCTATTCACGCTTTATGTCGTCTCCGTCGAGCGGCGCGTTTGAAATGGCAATAGTTAAAAAAATGGAAAGATCGACTTTCGATTGGATCCTGTCATCGCTCAGGTATTTGATGAGTCGGTGGCCAGTATTGATTCATGATGTTGTCGGAATCACGGTTGCCTGGCTTGGCGCGTACTGGTTCCGCTTTAATCTTGACTCGATTCCTGATATTTTTTTAGATCAGGCGATTGCGATGCTTCCGGTTGTCATTGGAGCACATATCGTTTTCTTTGTTTTTTTTGGCATTCATCGTGGGGCCTGGAGATTCACGTCGACTTATGACCTATGGGTTGTCATCAAGGCGGTAGGCGTTGGAACTGTCGTGTCTGCCGGGATTATTTTTCTTTTAACCGACTTGATTGCGGTTCCCCGATCAGTTTTTCCGCTGCATGGCCTATTTCTCATTGGTTTTTTGACTGGCGGTCGGATCACGTATCGTCTCTTCAGAGATCGTCAACTCCAGAAAGGGCAGGGAAAGAGAGTGATGATTGTCGGCGCAGGTGCTGCCGGCGACATGCTTTTAAAAGATATTAAAAGAAGTGTCGATATTAACTATCACGTCGCTGGCTTTATCGACGACGACTCATCAAAGAAAGGTCGGGAGATTCAGGGAGTTCGAATCCTGGGCGAATGTTCAACGATTCCCCAATTGTCCAAACTGCTGCACATCGAACTCATCCTGATTGCGATTCCTAGCGCGTCTGCTGAAGAAATGCGCAGGCTTGTAAGTCTTTGTGGCGAGGCGAGGGTGCCATTCAGAACCTTGCCGAAGGTGCAAGACATTCTCGACGGAGGCGCTTCCAGCTCGGACTTACGAACCGTCGAACTCGATGATCTCCTGGGTAGGGCTCCTGTGAACCTGAATTGGGAAAAAATGTTTGAGATGATTAAGGATCAAAAAATCCTTATAACCGGCGGCGCAGGGTCGATTGGTAGCGAACTTTGTCGCCAGGTCGCACGCCTTGAGCCAAAAGAGATCATCCTTGTTGAGCAAAATGAATTTAACCTTTATTCGCTCGGACTTGAACTTGAGGAACGTTATCCAGCGATCTCATTTAGTCAGCTGTTGGGAGATATCTGCGACGAGAAAGCAATTAGTGACATCTTCT
>JABHUE010000019.1 GCA_018672825.1 Pseudomonadota bacterium
AAAACGCATTGGACAGGTGAATCCCCTGGTCAACGCCGTGCCCACTCGTTGCTTTGATCGGGCGCGAGACCGTGTTCACAAAAATGAATTTTCAAATCTCCCGCTGGCAGGTCTTCCGGTCGCAATCAAGGATCTGATGGCGGTCGAGGGCGTAAAAACAACTTTCGGTTCGATGGCGTTTGAGCACCATGTGCCCGATGCGTCAGATCTCCTGGTTCAACGTATTGAAAATTCCGGTGGCATTATCTTTTCAAAAACGAATGCCCCGGAATTCGGCGCGGGCGCTAATACTTTCAATGATGTCTTCGGCGCTACCGTTAATCCATGGAACACCCATTTATCAGCTGCCGGATCGTCAGGGGGATCCGCTGTAGCACTCGCAACCGGAATGGCCTGGCTCGCGACCGGTTCTGATCTCGGTGGCTCCCTGCGAAATCCTGCCAGTTTTTGCTCGGTCGTTGGCCTGCGCCCAAGTCAAGGACGAATCCCCTGCGACCCCGGCAATCTGGCGTTCGATCGCATGAGTATGGAGGGTCCCATGGCGCGCAACGTTACCGACGCCGCAATGCTGCTTGACGTAATGGCGGGCTATGATGCCATCGATCCCATGTCTCTGGATGACCCTGTTACGTCCTTTGAGTCTGCAGCAAAACGTAAACAGGTCCCGCCCCGAATCGCTTTTTCGGCCGATCTTGGCATTACGCCCGTCGACCCTGAGGTCGCGGCAATTTGCGAGACTGCGACAAAACGCTTTTGTGAGGTTGGTGCAACCATCGCTTATGCGCATCCTACTTTTGACGGACTTCAGGATGTCTTTCAGATCCTCCGAGCGTTTTCTTTCGCTGCAGATTTGGGCCCTGACCTTGATGCCCATCGCGACATCTACAAGCCTGAGATTATCTGGAATGTTGAAAAAGGATTAGCACTGACCGCCAAAGAAATCACCGGTGCGATGGTTGGTCGATCAAAAATTTACGCACGCGCACAACGCTTCTTTAAAGACCATGATTTAATCATTACACCAACCACGATTGTGCCACCGTATCCTGTCGAACAGCGCTTCGTCGAGCACGTTGGCGAGCATCGATTTTCAAATTACATCGAGTGGTGTTCGATTGCCTATGCATTTACGGTCGTGGGCGCTCCAGCCATTTCGATACCCTGTGGATTTACCTCAACAGGCCTTCCGGTGGGCTTACAAATTGTGGCACCCCCCCGGCAAGAGGCTAGATTATTATCCGCAGCTTGCGCACTGGAAGAATTATTAAACCTATCTAACCAGCTTCCCATCGAGCCTAAAACCCCATGATTCATTACAGCGCCTGCCCTCATGATTGCCCATCCACGTGTGCGTTAGAAGTTGAAAAAATCGACGAATTGACCATCGGAAAAATTCGCGGGTCTCGTGACAATACGTATACCGCCGGGGTCATTTGTAGCAAAGTGGCTCGCTATCGCGAGCGAATTCATCATCCCGACAGGCTCACACAACCGTTGCGCCGGGTTGGGCGCAAAGGTTTGGGGAACTTTGAGCCCATTTCCTGGGACGAGGCGCTTGATGAAGTTGCTGATCAACTGTTAAAGGCAGAACAACAACACGGAAGCGAAACAGTCTGGCCGTACCATTACGCCGGCACAATGGGTCTTGTGATGCGCGACGGCATTAATCGCCTACGTCATACCAAGCGCTATTCAGGATTTCACTCCACTATTTGTGTCACGCTCGCGTGGAACGGTTTTATCGCCGGCACCGGAAAACTAGCTGGTGTTGATCCCCGTGAAATGGGTCAATCTGACCTCATCATTATTTGGGGCACAAACGCCGCCAGCACGCAGATCAACGTCATGACACACGCGCTAAAAGCTCGTCAAGAGCGGGGGGCGAAAATTGTAGTCATCGACACTTACAAAAACGCCACCGCAAAACAAGCTGATCTGTTTATTTGTGTTAAACCAGGTACTGATGGCGCGGTTGCCTGCGCACTGATGCACATTCTCTTTCGAGATGGCCTGGCTGATCGAGATTACCTGCGTGATTTCTCTGACTGTCCTGAAAAACTTGAAGACCATCTCCGGGCTCGAGATCCCAAGTGGGCTGAAAAAATAAGCGGCGTTTCAGCCGACGCAATCGAAACCCTGGGGAAAATGATCGGCACGACCCCTAAAACGTTTTTTAGGCTAGGGTATGGGTTCACCCGGCAGCGCAATGGCGCCACCGCGATGCATGCAGCCCTGTCCGTCGCAACAGTCGCAGGGAGCTGGCAGCATAAAGGCGGCGGCGCATTTCAAAATAATGGTGCCATCTATCACTGGGATAAAAAATTACTCGAGGGTTTAGACGCGATGGACCCGGCCACGCGACTTCTGGATCAATCCAGAATTGGGGCGATACTAACCGGAAATCCGAACGATCTTAAAAACGGTCCTCCTGTGACCGCGCTCTTTATTCAAAATACAAATCCGATGTCAGTCGCGCCAGATCTTAATCTTGTACACCAGGGATTTTCGCGAGACGATCTTTTTGTCTGTGTTCATGAGCAGTTCATGACCGAAACCGCAAAGATGGCCGACATTGTGTTGCCGGCTACAATGTTTTTGGAGCACGACGATATTTATCAATCAGGCGGTCACCAGCATATAACGCTTGGCCCTAAAATCATTAACCCGCCCGAGGGTTGTCGATCAAATCATGAGGTCGTGTGTGCATTGGCCGAGCGATTAGGTGCCAAGCATCCCGGTTTTGATATGGACGCCAAAACGCTAATTGACGCTACCCTGCAGTCATCTGGATGGGGAACACTCGCAGAACTTGAGGAAAAACGGTGGATTGATTGCCAGCCTGATTTCAGAAGCTCCCACTATCTTGATGGCTTCGCCCATGCGGATGGAAAATTTAAGTTCTCACCGGACTGGAGCGCGCTCGCGCCCCAGGAATTTGGCCCATCGAATATCCAAATGCCCGACCTTCCCGACCACTGGGATGTGATTGAAAATGCAAATAAAGAAATGCCCTATCGGTTGGTCACGGCGCCAGCTCGTCACTACCTCAATTCGACTTTCACTGAATCACCAACCTCAAAACGTCGCCACAAATATCCAAGTGCAATGATTCATCCTGTCGATGCCGGAAATCTTGGGATCAAAGATGGTGAGAGTGTTCAGCTGGGAAACCATCGCGGTGAGATTACAATTGCCGCTGAAATTATCGACACGGCACAACAAGGCGTTGTCATTGTTGAAAGCATATGGCCTAACGGGGCATTCGTCGGTGGAAAAGGAATTAACGTATTAACGGGCGCCGATCCAGCCGCACCCGTGGGTGGCGCAGCGTTTCACGACTCGAGAATCTGGATACGCGCTCAACCGCAACATTAACCGGCTGCGATGCTATTCGGTTTGGGAGGGTGGATCACACTCTTTGACTAAGCTGTTATGACGGTCTGCGTTTAGAGAAGCAATTAACTCCTTCACCCGCCTCTTTTACCCGCGGGATTCATTGGGCAGACGCCGACCATCGTGATGGACGATAACCGCCGGCAATGCCATCTGCCGAAAGCACCAACTGCCAAAGATGATTTTCTCGAGATCGAAATGATCCTGCAGACACCAATAAATAGTAGTCGAACATTCGCTTAAACCGGTCGCTGTAGCTTGTCTTTAGATCAGCCCATGATCGATTGAAGTTTTCATACCAAGCCATGAGCGTCGGATCATAATCAGCCCCAAAATTATGCCAATCCTCGATCGTAAAAAATTCACCGGCGGTTTTCGCAAGCGCGTCAGCAGGTGGTAAGACACCATTTGGAAAAATGTATTTCTCAATCCATCGATCAGTCGCAAATCCCCCGCGACCTGCGCCAATCGTATGCAGCAGAAAAAGACCTTGATCCTTTAACAAGGATTTCGCCTTGGCAAAATACGTTCGATAATTTTTTTGCCCCACATGTTCTAACATGCCTACTGAGACGATCCGATCATATTCACCGTTAAGGGCGCGATAATCCGCAAGCTCAATGGAGACCGGTAGACCCGCACAGCGACTGCGCGCCAGTTTTGCCTGTTCCTTCGAGACGGTGATACCGGTTACGCTCACACCGTAGCGCTGAGACATCCATCGGGCAAGCGCGCCCCAACCGCACCCTATCTCGAGCACCTTCATACCGCGCTCGAGCTGTAGTTTTTCACAGATCATCTCCATTTTGGCAATCTGCGCGTCTTCTAGGCAATTTGCGCTCTCCCAGAAACCACAGCTGTAATTCATATGTTTATCCAGCATTCGCTCAAAGATATCATTGCCGATATCGTAATGCTGCTCTGCAACTTGAAACGCCCTTGACTCACTCTGGCGATTCATCAATCGGAGGCCGATCAAGTAGATAAAAAATTTAAAATTACTTCGAATCTTATCTTCCAATCCCGCCCGAAAGCTGCGGGTAATCATCTCATCGATCGACTCGCAGTCCCACCAACCATCCATATAAGCCTCACCTAGACCCACGGTACCATCACGTGAAATTCGCGAAAACAGTTCCTCGTTGTGAACCGTGATATCCCAGGGATTAGAGCCATTAACCTGGACGCCAGCAGATTCCAAGATCTGCTCGAAGTGGTTTCGAAGTGAGCTCATCTCAACATAGCTCCGTTTGTCGATCGAAAACAAGTCCTAGCATTAAATAACTCGCTCATTTCCGCCATCAATCGAAACCTGGGCGCCAGTTGTGCATCGAAAAGCATCCCCTACCATCGCACAAACCAAGCGCGCAACATCAGCAGAACAGACCTCTCTATTAAGCAGGTTATTTTTTCGATACTCATCCACACTCATGCCGTAGTGCGCCGCGCGACTTTCCAATACTTCCGGAGTCCAAATCGCGGTATCAAACACAGCATTGGGATGTACGGTGTTCACTCGAATACCCTCGCTTGCAAGCTCCAGAGCCAAAACACGGGCCAACTGGTTAAGTCCGGCTTTTGCAACTGAATAAGCACTCGCAGCGGGGCCAGGCGCTGGCACATTCTTTGAGCCAACAATAACAATTGAAGGATCCCAGCCCAATTTTAAATAGGGGATACTCTCCCGAAGGATATGCATCGCACCCGTCAGGTTTATATCAATAGACCGTTGCCATTCTGCCTCCGGCATATCCGCAACGTAATTACTTGCCGAAAACACGCCTGCATTACTGACCAGAATATCAAGCCCACCCGTCGATTTCACAACATCGCACAGCGAAGCGCGTACTGCGTCCACGTCGGTTACATCACACGAGATACCCCTTATTTCTTCCGACTCAAATAAATCCACAACCTCAGGATTTTTGTCAATCACAGTCACAACGGCTCCGCCATCCGCAAGCGCGACCGCACAGGCATATCCAATCCCGCTTGCACCACCTGTCACCAGTGCAGAGCGTCCTTGGAAAATACCCCGCTGCTGGCTTTTCCCTAACTTCGCCTGCTCAAGCTCCCAATACTCAACATGAAAAATATCTTGCTCGGGCAATGCACGCCATCCGCCATGGTGTTCTGCGTTCTGAATTGCCGTGACGGTATGCGAAATAATATCCCTCACTACCTTTATATCCTTCATCGTTGCACCAAACACGGCCAGACCCTTGCCCGGCAATACCGCCCACCTGGGTGCGCGATCCAAGCGAGATTGCGTCCCATCGGTGTAACGTTCAAAGTACGCTTGATACTCGTGCGCAAAATACTCGACCGATTTCGCAATATCTTCCCCAACGATTAATGGCACACGTTTTGTTCGAATAACATGATCTGGCGTGAGGGGGCCCCGGGTGGCGATATCGCTCACATCACATCGGTCCGAAAACTCTTTGCAAGCAGCACTGTTATCAAAAGCCGTAAGCATTGGCCTGTCCATTTCGCGGCTGACCTCTTTACGAAGCATCGCAATCTCGAGTGGCGATATTGGATTCGATGATGCCGCCGTAACTGCAACGCGAGTCGGCAGCGTGTTTTCTGCAAGACTGACAAGATCAATCATCCGGCCGTAGCTTTCACGGGCTTCATCAGCGAAGCTAAAAATTCCGTGATGCAAAAGCACCATGCCTTCTAATTGTGACCAGTCAATGCCCTCTGTCATTTTTTTAACTTCTTTGGCGAGCACAAAGCCCGGCATAACATACGGCACAACGAGCACTCGATCACCATAAAGCGCTCGAATTTGCGCTTCACCGTTGGGCGTATTACTTAGCGTCACGACGGCATCCGAGTGCGAGTGATCAACAAAGCGAAAAGGAATTAGCGCATGAAGAATAGCCTCGACGGAGGGCGTCGGTGCCGACGGATCCATCATCGCCCCGCGTTGGGCGGCTACCATCTCAGCATCACTTAGGGATTCAAGCTCAGAAAGCGCTAAAAGCGTTTCCATTTTTACAGGCGAAAACCCCGCAGCCTCAATGGTCGCTAGATCCCAACCACTTCCCTTGACATAAAGCACGTCATGGGAAACGCCAAAAATATCTGTGTATTCACCTTTAACCGAGGTGTTCCCGCCCCCGTGGAGCACAAGCGTTGAGTCACGTCCAATCAAACGTGATGAGTACACACGAAGTGAAAGCAAATTATCGGCAAGCGAATCTGCTTGCCCCTGATTCCATAGATTTTCCAACGAACCTCCTACGTTCTAGCGATAAACCATCATCATACTAAGTCATTGATCATCGTTCCAGACCGATATCATTTGACGCTAATTTCCATCAAGACTCTAACGCTTCTATAGCGTCGGCCACGCTCTCAGCGGTCCGCAGAATAGAACGGCCTTGCTCTTTTATAAATCCTGCGGTTTTCATTTTATCCAAAAATCTCAGCAAATCATCGTAATAGCCATCGACATTGAGCAGTACACAGGGCTTCGCATGAATGCGAAGATTTGACCATGTCCACACTTCAAATAGCTCTTCCATTGTTCCAATCCCCCCGGGCAAGGCAATAAAGCCGTCAGCAAGATCGGCCATTAAAGCCTTTCGGGCATGCATGTCGTCCACTACCCGAAGTTCCGAGAGTCTGGGATGCGCGATTTCTTTTTCTTTTAAATTTTTTGGAATAACGCCAATGACGTGACCGCCTGCATCGAGTGTCGCGTCTGCAACGGCACCCATCAGACCGATGGATGCGCCTCCATAAACAAGACCGAACTGGTTGGTTGCCAGTGTTCGACCAAGATCGATTGCAACCCTGTGATAATTGGGTCGATCGCCCATTTTTGAACCGCAAAAAACACTAATTCGTTTATTCATTAAATTTCTCAACAAATTTTTCTTAAGTTCACTTACCCTGCTGTCCAACACTCAACGACTTGATTGCTCTCGTGCGGGTCAGATACTAATCTAGACCTTCTATATTAATAGCAACAAAAGCTTCCGGATCACCACGAATCACCACAGAAAACCATGCCTTTTCGAATTTTGTTCATCATAAAATGAGTCACAAAACTGACGCCACCCCCGATCGACTACTCGTTCTGGATGTGATGCGAGGCATCGCGCTTTTTGGAATTTTGTATGTCAATCTTTTTAGTTTTGGTGCCGATTCCATCGCCTGGTCAAGCTCGATAGACCAGGCCTCATGGCACTTTAAATACATCTTCTTTGAGTCAAAATTCTGGGGCTTGTACAGTATTCTTTTCGGAATGGGCTTCTTTTTCTTTACCCAATCAAAGAGCTCAAGTATTTCAAGATCCTTACGCCGCTTTGGCATTCTTTTTGTATTCGGCTGTTTCCATGCCTTATTTTTTGATGGCGATATCCTGATGCTTTATGCAGAGCTCGCACTCCTGATGCTGGTTTTATTTCGCGCACCTATTAAATACCTCATCGTAACGATCTTTTGCCTGTGTATGAGTTTTCCCATAGGACATTTTATCCACCCTGATCGAGACGCTAATTTACAACCTGAGTCGATATCACAAGCAAAAGAGTGGCTGATTGAAGATAGCACGGGTGATATTTATGTTTCCGATACTCTGAGCGAAATCATGGATTATCACTTTCAATATATTCCTGAACAGTTCTGGGCTGACTATCAATATCCAGACTCAGGATTTGTCGTACTCGGATTATTTCTTGTCGGCTATCTGCTCGCCCGAACCGGCGTCTGGCGCGTTGATCACTCAGTTTGTCAAATAATTACGCGCAACGTCATTATTTTCTGGATTCTTGGCATCTTGATGATGGTCGCTGAACGATATCTTTCGCTCAAGACCGGTTACTCCGCCTTTTATTATTCTCAGGCGTCACCCTGGGTCACCCTTTTGGGCGACACCATTTACCTCTCGGGAACACTCTTACTCATCAGCGCGTGGTTTTTTACCATTCAATGGTGGGTCGAGATCAAGACTCAACCTAGATTACTCACCCTTCTGGCGCAGGCGGGACAAATGAGTCTTACGCTGTATGTCATACAAAGTTTGATCTTCACCAGTATTTTCTACGGATACGGACTCGGGTACGCCTACACGCTCGGGCCATCACACGTGTTGATCCTCGCGCTTGTCATTTATATTGTGGAGCTCGCACTCGCCGCCGTTTGGTTGCGTTACTTTAAGCGCGGGCCACTCGAATGGATATGGCGTCTTGGTATTTACTTACGTTTTGAGACCATTCGAAGACCGTAGTTAAACCCTTCATTGACTTGAATGATAAAGGTGTAGTCAATATCCTAGCCGCTGAGAGGGACTCCCTTGATGACGCCCTGTTTTTAGCCGCATTCCCTTAAGCACCAACGCCTGGGCCTCAATGGTTACGTTTGATTCAATATCCGCGCCACCCATCAGCATAGCGCCGTGATTAAAACAAGTATGGTCCCCGATTCGGGATCGTTGTACGGTGAGGACGCGCTCCTCAAAACTATGAAGTTGAAGTTGTCCATTGATCACACATCCGTTTCCAATATCGGCCGCGTGCCAATCAAAAACCTGAATGGGATTTGCAAACAACGTCTGCTTACCAATTCGACACCCGTATATCCTTAATAATGGATTGGCTAATGCCGTGCCTGCCGCACTTGTCAGGAACATTCCCGACCATTGGAAAAAACAATCCTGCGCCAGAAAGTATGTGAAATGACGCACTGACCAAAAAGGGGTTGAATGATCCCTACCCCAACGCGATCCAACCAATACCAACTTCACCAGTAAGGCAAGTAGCGGCAAAACAAGCGTAAAGAGAATTGCGGCTAAGCCCGTCGTTAGGATCTCACTCCACCCAAAACTCTCCGTCCAAACCAAAAGTCCAACCCCTAAAAAAATTGCGGTCCCCGGTATGACGCCAGCTGACCCGAGGTCACTGAGCAAAAATCGAGAAACAAAAAGAAAAAAAGAAGGTCTCCTGATATGCCCGCCGGGTTTATTTCGGCCCGCACCAAACACGAGCGGGGGATTTCCAGCGATGACTCTGGCAGGATCTGGATAAATCTGCGATTGTTGTCGAAACAAATAAGGCGCGATTGGAGTTGAAACGCCAAGAAGAAGATTGCCTGGCAAGTTACCATGTTCTGACACTGAATTGTTGCTCGCAAAATAGGCTGACGGCAGGCGCAGCGTGCGCAGCGTCAGAGTCTCTCCTTCCTCATCCAGAACATTACAAAAGCACCCATGGGCTAAAAATATATCGGCATCAGCGTTGAGATGCTCGGGCAAAAGATTAGTCATCGCATCGCATTCGGAACCGCCGATCCGCGAAAATCGCACGCCGGATAGCGCCCTTAAGTACTGTCCCGTAAGGCTCCAAGTCCAAAATTGCTGGAGCTGATTCATTTTTTGCTGCCGATAACGTGCCATCACGCCGGGTATGGAATCTGCCGCCATCACACCAGCTCGGCTTGGCGTGAATCGTAGAAACAACGCAATAACCATCGAGCTTGCCACAATGCTAAGCCATATTCCTGCAACCGCAAATCCAAATAATGACAAGATATCAAGACTGAAAAAACGACCCGTTGTCCGCATCGCCGTCTCGATCGCATCGAATCCTAAAAACTCCAGAGAGATGACAGCCGTCGCACCAGCCGGCATCACTAATAAAAACATTTCCAAAACAATCTGCAGTCCCACATTTCGCAACTCCGTTAAAGCCGTTGGAGACGAGATATCGGTGCATCTTTTATGTCTACCGAGGGGCTGATAGGCGGCTTCGGGCTCACCCGGAACACCACTGATCATGATCTGTCCCGGGATAGGACGGTCGACAGACGACAAAGGCGTGACCCACGCGCACGGCCCAATTTCCGCGCCTGCGACTACCGTTGCCCGCGTCCCGACTTTAGATGCTTCACCGATCTTTATTTTGCCAATAACAAGGTAATTCCCCTCCCAACGCAACGTACTGACTTGTGCGGATGACTGGATCACCGCATTAGGCTCTAATGTCAGCATTGCCAAGGGTCCACTGAATTCGACGCTCTGTGAAATATGAGCTGAACGTGCAATATGGGCCCCGAAGCACCTCATCATCCACTGAAAAAAAACAGGGCTTCGAACCATATTCTTCATTGGTTGCAGCACAATATTTTGCTGCTGCTCAATAAACCAAACGGTCAAGTGAATCGTCGAATATTTATGATAACGACCGGGCTCAATGTCCCAATTTACCGAACGCGATAAAACACGCCTGATGACATGAATCCACGACAAATTAATCACCGGCAAGATGAGGTAAACGCCAAACCCCAGAGCACTCGCCATTAAAAATAAAAAAAGATTCCCTTGTATCAATAGCGATTCAGCATCCGTGAATCCCAACAATAAGACCACTACGAATAAAGTCGGAAGCCGCAACAACACAATACCAATAGCCTGTAAAAAGCTAAACCTCCTAAAGTCAATTGGTCTCGCTGTTTCAAGGGTTTCATCCGGGGCGTAATGATTGGGTTGAGCCTGTTCCGAATCAGCATTTATTGCTTCAGAATTAAACACCTGCTTCGGTATTTTCGAGATCGCTGATGCTGTTCTGGTATCGCTCAGTAAGCTCCGCACGGTCACAGGGTAACCTGCAAACTGGAGGGACTGACTCAACTGAGCTATTGATATCGAATGCGCACCCCAATCAAGAAAATCATCATCAGGATCTAATGTCTCGCCCAAAATTGAGCGGCAGATACCGAGCACTTCTTGGTCGATTGATTCGGATGTCTGATGTTGATTTTTTGAATCAAGGTCAATTTGGTTTTCATTTAACTCCAGACTTTTCGAAATCTTTGGCAACGCTTTTCTATCAATCTTTCCGGAAGCCGAGACCAGATTGAATTTCCGAACCGCAAAATAACGGGAAGGAACTGCATGGTCTGGAAATGACTTTTTCAGTGATTGATGCACTCTATCGATCCAGGATTCTCGTAATAAAAAAACATCAGCTGAAGATGAGTCAGAAATCTGGCTTGATTCAGGCAGTTTGATAAAAGCAATCAATTCATCGTTTTGACAATCCAGCACTGCCGTTTCAACCTCCTCAAAACGATCCTGCAACAATGACTCAATGGGTTGCGTTTCAACCCGAAACCCCCGCACTTTGAGCTGCGTGTCTAACCGGCCATGAAAATGGACGCGACCCGAATCAGGATCAATATGACATCGGTCGCCCGAGCGATAGAGTCGCCCAAAATCTGGATGATCAACAAATTTTTCAGCGGTCACCTCCTCCAGATTCCGATACCCTCTCGCAAGTTGGCACCCGCCGATGCACAGTTCTCCTTCCTGACCAACAGGGACAGGTTGAAGATCTCGGGGAGACAAGATCAAATAGGAAACACCTGCAAACGGAGTGCCGATTGTGACCGGCTCATCAGGTCTTAATAGCTGGCGACTGGTGTCCGTACTCGCTTCAGTCGGACCGTAAGTATTAATAATTTGTCGACGACCTTCGGACCATGGCCTCACAAGAGAGGCCGGAAAAGCCTCGCCGGCAGGAATCACATAGCGACAAATCGGATAGGGAAGATCGATCGAAGGCTTGGATGAAAGAGTCGAGAGCAGAACAGGTGGACAAAATAATGCCGTTACCTCTCGCTCCTTCAATATGGGTAGTAAGTCGGGTCCAGAGCGCAATTCCGGCTTGGTTAACATGACGACCTCACAACCGGCTACCCATGCGCTGTACATTTCCGAGATACTGCCGTCATATCCTAAAGAAGACGATAGAGACGTAGCATCCTGGCCGGGAATAAAATCAAAATACGCCGCGTACGACTTCACTAGATTAATGTAGCCACTATGCGGACACTCGACCCCTTTGGGCCTCCCTGATGTTCCACTCGTGTAGAAAATAGATGCCAATCGTTTTGAAGGATCATCCAGCCAGGTTGATTGGTGTTTTTTTCCGCCCCCTTGATCATTAAACGCGTGTGGACTCACGAGATCAATTGAAGGGATATCGAATGACGGCGACTCTCCGCGCGTTAAAAGCAACGCGGGTCTGGCATCCCGCAGCATATCCATAATGACCGTCCGAGGCGATTCAGGATCAAGAAACAGCTGTACGCCGCCCGCCTTAAGAATTCCTAAATGCGCCGCCACAATATCTGGATGATCCTGCATCATATAAACAGCAACGACCTGATCTTTATCACTTAGCGTGCGTGAAATTAAATCCGCAATTTGTTCCGCTCGCGCGTCCAGCTGGGCATAGGTGAGCGTGTGCCCGGTGGCATGGACAGTCAGCGCAGGTAAGGATGGAAATAGCTTCGCAGAGCGTTCAAAAATCTCATGTAGCCACCTCACGCCAGACTGATGGACATGACTGCCCCATGGCTGAGGGCCCTCAACATCAGTCAACCCAACTGTCTTTTCGCGGTCGGGTTGTGGGCGATGAATCCATCGATATTTCAGCCATGCACCGAAAACGCAAATTGAAATGATCGTAAGAACCAGATACATCATTCGCACCTTAGGGGTATCGCGCCCCTGTTCATCTTAGTTGAAATATGAATCCATTATTCCTCGACGTCGAGTATCGAGCGTTACGCAATGAAAGCCGCCCCCCAGCATTCTAGAATGACGGAGTTCAAGAGGAACGACATCCAGTCCCTTGCTCTCCAGCAGACGGATAAGCGCACTTTGATGGCGATCAACAACGACAGTCTCGGGATCCAGACTGAATAAGTTCATATCGATCCACTCACTCCCAATTGCCTGTCCGAGATACTCAGCACTATGGCGTTCCTGGTTTTCCATTGGAGGACTAAAAATAATTTCCCAATCTTTAAGAAAAGAAGGAATTGTGTCCATCGTTAATCTTTCCGGATTGGCCAGAATTAATCCTGGCCGCAGCGCGACTAACGTCGAATCAATATGACTTCCGAAGTACACATCTTTTAAAAAATGGACGCGAAAATCGCTCCCCAGC
The DNA here is from genome assembly GCA_018672825.1 of Pseudomonadota bacterium. Lineage (GTDB taxonomy): Bacteria > Pseudomonadota > Gammaproteobacteria > Arenicellales > UBA868 > UBA868. The sequence continues at coordinate 13,362 of JABHUE010000019.1, forward strand.
ACGCGCTGTAACCAGTGCCCACCTAACTCGTTCCCCGTTGCGCTCACCAGATACAACAAATCGTGACCAAACCGCAGGACGTTAGCGGCGTCGAAGGCCGGCTCGTCATTACGAGGTGTCGGTTTATCGAAATCGGTGTCAAATAAACTATCAGCAAGCAGAGGTTTTGGCGCACTCAGCCACACGGCGCCATCAGAAAAATGTTCCATTAACAAGTCGCGATAGCTGCCGGTCTCAAGCGAGCGACTCCGAATGACGTTTGGCGTCTCAATGATCTTATCGCCAATTACCAGCAAAATATCTCGGGGGCAATAATTGTAATACCCCTCAGATTCCCAGAGCGTTGTTCGAATTTTTTGCTCGTGGGGCCACACCTCAGGACGACGAACGACAATTCCTTTTGCACACATTACATCGACAAATTTCTGAAGATCTTCCTCAGTTTCTTCGATGATTTTTTCAGGAAATGGGCCTTTTGGAATTTGATTAAGTGATCGATCAGGATACTCTGCCAATTGAGTACTCGGATCTGCATGAGGAAATCGTGCGTTAAAAGGATTCCCCACAATGACTTCTTCGAGGGGATCCCACTCGTTGCAACTCCATACTATAGACATATGTAAACCAAAAACCTGAACGTAAAAAAAGGGGCTGCTCAGTCGCAGCCCCTTTTCAAATCTAATTTGAAAAACTAATTCAGCCTTCCTCTCGCTCCCAAAGTCCGCTGCCATGGCAGGTCATCGTCTGTCCCTCTAAAGCCGCCGCATCTGACTCATTGTAGTGATCCCACCACTCGCCAAAGTGAGAAAAAGATTTCCATTGAACGGTATACAGAATGTCAGTGCCCAGTCCATCGGCGCCTGCAGCAACCGGAAACATGATACTCTGGGATAGTCCTTCACCGCCTGGCACTTTCGTGGCTGCAGCCTTCCACTCTACCGCCCGCGCCATCACCTCTTCTTCCGACACGTTATCGTTCAACTGACATCGCCACACCTGCATCGGCGTGCCCGCGTTTACAATCGGCGTTAAAAGAAAAAATACTCCAAAACCGGCAACGAAATTTCTTATTTTCACAATTACTTTCCTCTTTATTTTTTTGAATTTTATTAGACGTAAAGTCGATTTGGGTTGAATATATAACATTTGTTACCTTACTGCGAATGCGGACAATCTTCCCTTCATCTCCCAATCATTCCCCTTTAGAATCAATCTCATCAGGCGTCGAGTCCTTTGACGCTGTTGGCGCTTAAAATCCTACGCCAAACAACATCGAGACCCTGCAATTTACTGGAGATAAGAAAAATGCCCATCAAAAGAATTCAAGTTGGTGACAGAATGAGTCAGGCTGTCGTTCATGGTGATTTGGTCTATACGGCCGGACAAGTCGCGCGTGGCGCGCCAGGCGAGAGTGCGGCGAACCAAACCAAATGCATTCTCAATCAAGTTGACGCACTTCTGCAGGAAGCGGGAACTGATAAATCGCGCCTTATCTCGGCAACGATCTGGCTGTCTGATATGGCAACCTTCGCCGAGATGAACGAGGTGTGGGATGCCTGGGTGACCCCGGGTCAAAGCCCGGCCCGTGCCTGTGTCGAAGCCAAACTCGCCGCCTCGCAGTTCACTGTTGAAATTGCCGTTATTGCGGCAGCCAACTAGGCGTGTTGTGCCTTGAGACAGTTGCACATGATCTGATCAAATTCACCTTGAGTTGAACTGATGCGGAAAAAACCATCTCAGCAGGACTTTATTAACCTGACTAACCTACCCTATACGGTCGATGGCGGCATAGCAGAACGTGCCCGAATTGGTCTCGTTGTTCTTGCTAGCGATCATAGTGTTGAATATGAATATCAACAGGTTGTGAATATCCCGGGTGTCGCAATTTATCAATCACGCATTCCGAATTCGCCTACCGTCACACCCGAAAGCTTAAGGGCGATGGAACCTTATATTACCGATCGAACTGATATCATTCTTCCAGGTGTCCCTCTCGATGTCGTCGCTTATGGCTGCACATCCGCATCCATTATTATCGGCGAGGAGCGCGTCTTTGAACTTATTCATACGGCCCGTCCAGAGGCAAAAGCGACAACACCAATTACGGCTGCCTTTGCCGCGTTTCGAGCAACCCACTGTCAACGAATTGGTGTTCTGACCCCTTACTCGGATGAGGTCAATCAATTTATCAAGCGGTATATCGAAAGCAAAGGTTTCGAAGTGCCCGTTTTTGGCTCCTTTAACCAGGATGATGATAATCTCGTTGCCCGTATCTCGGCCGAAAGTATGCAGGACGCCGCGCTCAAGATCGGTCGTCACGATAATGTAGATGGCGTGTTTGTATCTTGCACCAGCCTAAGACTTGCACACTGTGTCGCCGATATTGAAACAGCCCTTGGAAAACCGGTGACGTCGTCTAATCACGCCATGATCTGGCACAGCCTCCGCCTCGCCAATATCAACGATGAAATTGCCGGTTTCGGAAAGCTGTTCACACTTCCGGCCTGACATTCGCCTGCGCTAGATTATTATGAGTCGCAAGATCATGATCATTGAGCATCACGACGAATTTCAGGATGACCTGGCGTCTATTCATCTCCAAAGACGCGGATTTGACGTCGAGTGGTGCCAACCTTTTAAAAACCAACCACTTAGTGCACCTGATCCAGAATGGGGCGGCGTTGTCATTCTGGGAGGCGCTGCCAATGTCGATGAGATGGATCGATCCCCTTATCTTTATGATGAGGCACTCTGGATTGAAAAATGCTTAGAACACAACATACCCATGCTGGGACTTTGTCTTGGCGCGCAACTTATTGCCCACGTCTTGGGCGCCAAAGTCGCCACACACGCGGATGGACTCGAGGAATTTGGCTTTTATGAGATTCAATCAACCGTAAGTGAACCGGAGTTTGTCCCAAAAGGTTTCGTTGCCGCACAGTATCACTCGCGGGGATTTGAAATACCCAATGGCGCGGAAAAACTCGCGTCGGGCACCTTATTTCCAAATCAAGCTTTTCGGTACAATCATCACGTTGTCGGCACACAGTTTCATCCGGAATGTACGGGCGACATATGGAAACGATGGCAAGTACTGGACGGCGCGCCATGGGAGAAACCCGGCGCGCAATCCCGAGATGAACAAAATCGCCTCAGCGATGCATCGCTTTCTAACGCGAGGCAATGGTTTATCAAATTTCTTGATGAGCTTTTTTAGCCTTTAAACACTGAAATATACGAATCCACGAGTTAGCCATGTCACTACCTACAGTCTCAATTGTGCAATCCCATCACAACACCGCAGCGCTGCCACCACAACCCTGCCCCGACTCGATAAAAGCAGTCTTACCACCTGATCGATGTGCGGTTGCGCAGGAGATGATTTCTAACTGGGAAGGATACCAATCGACCCCGCTGCTTAATCTTCAAGGTCTCGCTAACGCTGTTGGGATCCAGTCAATTTTTTATAAAGACGAGAGCGACCGATTTGGTCTTCGGAGTTTCAAAGCGCTTGGTGGTGCGTATGCGGTTCAACAAGTGCTCCAACAGGTGTTGAGCCAACAACCCTCCAGTGGATCAGTCAGCCTGACCGATATCAACGACGGAAAATTTCCCAATGAAGTTAAAAACATAACGGTTGTCACAGCTACCGACGGTAATCACGGGCGATCGGTAGCTTGGGGTGCAGAACGATTTGGATGCGAGTGCATGATCTACATGCATGCTAACGTAAGTCAGGCGCGTCAAGAAGCGGTCGAGGCTTTTGGCGCAACCGTCATTCGGGTTGACGGTAACTATGATGACTCGGTACGACAAGCTGACTTGGATGCTAAGGAGAATGGTTGGCACATCGTATCGGATACCTCTTATCCTGGTTATATGGAAGTTCCTCGCGATGTCATGGCCGGCTACACGCTGATGACAACAGAAGCAATGGATCAACTTCCCGAGTCAGTCATCCCAAGTCATGTCTTCATTCAAGGCGGCTGTGGCGGTTTAGCGGGTGCTGTTTGTGCCGATCTCTGGTTTCGCTACGGTAAAGACATGCCACACATCGTGGTCGTTGAGCCCGTACCTGCCGCATGCTTATACGAAAGCGCAAAAGCCGGCGAAGAGCGTATTGTAAATATCACTGAGGAGAGCCTGATGGCCGGACTTTCCTGTGGTGAAGTATCAGCAATAGGCTGGGAAATCCTACATGCAGGGGCGCGACATTTCACAACAATCTCGGATGCGCCCATTGGACCGCTAATGCAGTTATTGGCGAAAGGCGTCGAATCTGATGAACCCGTCGTGTCTGGCGAATCTGCGATCGCCGGTATCGCGGGATTAATTGGCGCAGTCAACGATGACCAACTTGCTCGCGAAATGAATCTCGATCATCAGAGCAGAATATTAATTTTTGGCACAGAAGGAGCGACCGATCCAGAGTTATATGAAGCGTTGGTTGGTGTTCCTGCCGAAGCGGTCCTATCTTAAAAGGTAACCCCATGACTGAACCGACTCGCGGATTTTCTCAGACCGAGTTTGAAGCACGTACCGGGCTTACCCAGCAGCTCATGCATGCCGCGAATCTCGACGCAATTCTTGTCACGACAGAGGCTGAGATTCGCTACTACACGGGCTTTCACACTCAGTTTTTCGAGAGCCCGACCCGACCCTGGTTCTTAGTGATCCCTGCTGAAGGCAAACCCATCGCCGTCATTCCCGCGATTGGCGAAACAGGAATGTGCGCAACTTGGATTGATGACGTCCACACGTGGCCGTCACCACGCCCGTCTGACGACGGCATTTCTCTTCTAACTAATGTAATCGATACGCTGTCTTCACGCTTTGGTCGTGTCGGTATGACATTGGGACCAGAAAGTATCCTCCGCATGCCTGCGGCTGATGCACAAACACTAGCGCAAAATCTTTCCTCCGATGTTGTTGACTGCGCAGAACTTTTGCTTCAACAACGATTCGTTAAATCGCCGGCCGAAATTGAAAAAATCCGTCACGTCTGCCAAATCACTTCTGGCGCGTTTGAGACCTTACCCCGTTTTGCAGAAATCGGTCATTCTGAACTCGACATCACGAAACGCATGCGCATTGATTTGCTGGAGCGCGGTGCAGACAACACGCCGTTTATGGTGGCAGGCTCCGGCCCAGGTGGCTACGACAGTATTATTATGGGGCCTACCTCTCGCATCCCCGAATCAGGCGATGTTTTAATCATTGATACAGGAACGGTTTTCGATGGCTACTTCTGTGACTTCGACCGTAACTTTGGATTTCGCCACGTCGCGGACGATACCGCTCGCGCTAATGATGCAATTCATCAAGCATTGGATGCGGGTTTCGAAGCTGCGCGCCCCGGTGCGAAGATGCGGGACGTCTGGTCCGCCATGTGGAAGATCATGGAAGACGCCGGCGCATTAGGTAATAGCATTGGGCGAATGGGTCATGGGCTAGGCATGTTACTCACCGAGTGGCCATCAGTGCATCCAGATGATCAGCGTGTACTTGAACCAGGCGTTGTCATGACACTGGAGCCCGGAATGACGTTTGACCCGGGACGTCAACTCGTGCACGAGGAAAACATTGTGATCACGGAAGATGGGGCGGAGTACCTTACCCGTCGGGCGCCTCCTGAAATCCCAGTTATTCAATAGAAACGCGCTGCGCCTAACCCTCATTCGGTATCGCATTGCTTGTCGTAAATGAGTCTCGCCCGACCTTCTCTTATTCAGCTCTGCAAAAAGTGAGCTGTGGAAAAGGTTTTTTAAGTAAAAGATATCCCGGTCGTTCCACGGCTGATTCGGGGCGCAGAACGGATCAACATTTTCGTGTATTCTGATTGAGGAGACTCGATCAAAGATTGAGTTGACTCTTCTTCGATAAGGCGACCTGACTTCAACACACCAATTCGATGCGCCATCACTCTTACGACCGCAAGATCGTGAGTGATAAATAGATAAGTTAATCCCAAATCATTCTGCAATCTTTTTAAAAGATTCAGGACCTGAGCCTGAACCGAGACATCGAGCGCAGAAGTCGGCTCATCGCAAACAATAAACTCGGGTCGCGAGGCGAGCGCTCGAGCAATCGAAATCCTCTGACGTTGACCACCTGAAAATTCGTGAGGAAACCGATGCGCATCGGACTGTGAAAGTCCGACCTGTTCAAGCAGTTCATGCACCCGACGGCGTTCAGCAGATTGAGAGTCTGTCAACGAAAACACCCTTAGCGGCTCTGAGAGAATATTCCCTACCCGCCAACGTGGATTAAGCGATGCATAGGGAGACTGGAATACCATCTGCAATCGCCTGCGAGTCCGCCGATGCTCTAACTGGGATTGAGTACGATCATAAAGATTATGTCCATCGATCAATACGCTGCCTCCGGTGGGTCGAAGCAAACCAACAGCCATAAGAGCGATCGTGGACTTACCCGAGCCGCTCTCACCAACAAGCGCATAGGTTTTGCCTTTTTCGATGTTAAAAGAGACATTATCAACAGCATTCAAAAATTGCTTGGGACGTCGGGAGATTAAACGGGCAATCCACGGATCCGAAAGATCAAATCGCTGACTTAACCGATCAATCCTTATGAATTCATGCTCACTCATATAAAAAACACGCAACACTCTCGTTGATAACTTCAGGTTGGCGTAATCGACAGCGTGGCAACGCATCTTGGCAACGAGGATGAAAGCTACACCCCGTCGGCAACGCATCCAAGCGTGGCATAGACCCTTCGATCTGATAAAGATGGGTCGAAATATCACCATGCTCAACTGAGGGGGTGGACGCTATCAATCCACGGGTGTAAGGATGCCGGGGGCTACTCAGTAAGGATGCCGTGTTCCCTATCTCAGCCAAACGGCCAGCGTAAAGTACAGCCACCCGATCGGTTGTTTCAGCAATCACTCCCATATCATGCGTAATGAGCATCACCGACGCATTTCGCTCACGACACAGTTTTTTTAACAGCTCTAATACCTGCGCCTGTACCGAGACGTCCAAAGCGGTTGTCGGTTCGTCGGCAATAATCAACTCCGGCTCAGCTGCCAGCGCGAGAGCGATAACAACGCGTTGACGCATACCACCCGAAAATTCATGTGGAAAAGCGTTGAATCGTCCTGAGTCAATCCCAACCTCCTCAAGGCCTATCAACGCTTTTCGCTTCGCTTGATCAGCATTGACAGGCAGGTGCGCCAGTATCGTCTCGACAAGTTGATCTCCAATCGTTTTGAGTGGATTAAGACTCGTCAAGGGATCCTGAAAAATCATACCGATTCGTTTCCCTCGAATCTTTATCAATCTTTTGGCATCCAATTGGTCGATTCGAACATCCCCAAGCCAAATTTCTCCACTTTCGATAATCCCGGGATCATCAATCAATCCCATAATCGCCGCACCTGTCATTGACTTACCCGCGCCAGATTCGCCAACAAAACCGATGATCTCGCCTTTTTTCACATTAAACGAGATATCGTCGATGGGCACGAGATCCCCATGGCGGTGAGGAAACACGACGCGCAAGTTACGCACTGAAAGAAGGATATCTGTCACTTGAGCCTCGGATTCAATGTATCCCTAAGCCAATCGCCAAGCAGGTTTACCGAAAGAGCCAACGCAAGAAGCGTTGCGGCTGGAAAGAGAAGAATCCACCACTCGCCGGAAAAAAGAAAGTCCTGTCCGATACGGATCAGGGTACCCAAGCTGGGCTCTGTTGGCGGGGCACCCACTCCTAGAAATGAAAGTGTTGCTTCGGCGATGATTGCGAGCGCCAGAGTAATCGTTGCAATGACCAAAACGGGCGACAATACATTCGGAAGAATATGTCGCAGCATAATCTGCCTACCGCTAAGCCCTATCAAACGGGCCGCTTTCACATACTCTTTTTCTTTTTCTACCATGGTGGTCCCGCGAACGGTTCGCGCGAAAGGAACCCATTCAGAAAGACCAATCGCGATAATCAACACCGTAATCGCAAGCTCGTCACGCAGATCCGGTGGCAACAAACCCCGGGCAATTCCAAAAATAAGCATTGCGATGAGAATCGACGGAAAAGTCACTTGTATATCGGCAGCTCGCATAATCACTGAATCAACCCAGCCGCCTCGGTATCCCGCTAGAAGACCGAGACTCACTCCAAGCACCATCGCCAAAATGACCGCCGTTAGCCCTACAAACAGCGAAACCCGCAGACCAAAAATAATCGCTGATAGCAGATCCCGACCCTGATCATCCGTACCCAGAGTAAACGTCTCACCCGTAAAGGCATTGGGCTCCATTGGGGGCGTGAACCCGTTGAAGAGATTAAGTGATTTCGCATCAAATGGATCAGTGGGCGCAATTAGATCGGCGAATACCGCAAGCAAAATAAGCGCAAGGACAACTACGAACGAGACGATCGTTACCGGGGATTTCCTGAAATCATAAAAAAAATCGCTTTTATAAAAACGATTCATCAAAGAGTTGCCCTTGCTCATCTCTCTTGCCGCTTTAGTTGCCCATCTCGAATTCGAGGGTCAATCGCAAGATAAAGAAGATCAACAATGAGATTGATCATTACAAACAACGTGCCGACCAGAAGTAAATACGCAGACATTACAGGGATATCAACAAAAAAGACCGCATTAATAAACATAAGCCCAACCCCTGGCCACTGGAACACGGTCTCAGTAATGATGGCAAAAGCAACAATGGAGCCAAGCTGTAAACCCGCAACCGTGATAACGGGAATCAACGTGTTTCGTAATGCATGACCAAAATACACGGCGCGCTCCGATAGACCTCGCGCCCTTGCGAACTTAATATAATCCTGGCGAAGCACCTCAAGCATTTCAGCGCGCGTCAGGCGCATAATTAACGTCATCTGGTATAACCCAAGCGTGATTCCGGGCAGGATCAATGACTTAAGGCCGGACACGGTTAAAAAGCCTGTCGTCCATCCACCAAGCTCTACAACCTCTCCACGACCAAATGAGGGTAACCATTTAAGTTCAACTGAAAATACCCAGATCAGTAACACCCCGATCAGAAAAGTAGGAAGGGAAACACCAATGAGTGAACTTGAGAGAATAAAGTTACCCGTAATTCCTCGCCGATTAATCGCGGTAAACACCCCCATCACCACCCCGAAAAACATTGCAAAAAAAGCCGACACCAGGGCCAGCTCGAGGGTCGCTGGAAGACGCTCCAAAATCATGTCAGCGACCGGCAATGCGCCGCGGTAGGAATTACCAAAATCAAACTGTAAAACCCGCGTCACAAAATCGAAGTACTGAATAAATAGCGGGTCATTGAGACCTAAAGCTTCAATAAGCGCTTCGCGTTGCTCCACGGTCGCTTCCTGGCCCAACAGGTTATCGACCGGATTACCCACATAGCGGAACATCATGAATGAAATGAGAGCAACGAGAAACAGTACAAAAAAAGATTGACCGAGACGTCGTAAGATAATCAGAAGCATAGTGTCAAAAATCGACTGAGCCCGAACATACCGCGTCCGGGCTCAGTCTCTTTTTTTAAATTTACGGCTGCCCAACCAAACTCAAGGTGAAATGATCAAGCCCACCGCGACATATCAGTTGAAGGTCAGGAATTGGAAATGTGGCTGATCTTCAGGTTGAACGGCAAAGTTAATCCCGTCTTTCATTCCCCAATTCAAAACCTGGTTATGAATGGGCAGATACATTTGCTGAGCTTGGATCGCATCCCAAATCTTAGCAATGGTGGCATCCCGCGTTGCCAGATCTGTCTCAGATTCAAGACTCACAATCATTTGGTCAACAGCAGAATCGGAATAACCGGTCGGATTCCAGGACCCGCGGTCGCCCGTGCGGGAGTGGACTAAGAAGTTAAAGATGTAATGTGAGTCAAACGTCGGAACCCCCCAACCCAGCATATAGAAATCCGAATCACCGCCTTTAATGAACGGGAAGTGCTGCGCCTTGGGCTTAGCATCGAGCGTTACGTTAATACCGATCTGACCCATCATGCCAACAGCCGCCTGACAGATTGATTCATCGTTGATATAGCGGTCATTCGGGCAATTCAGGGTGATATCAAACCCATCAGCGTAACCGGCTTCGGCCATCAAGCCTTTGGCTTTATCAAGATCATATGCTGGATATTCATTCAGAGCGGGTGTCCAGCCATTAACAAACGGGGGCATGATGACACCCGTCGGATCTGACTGCTCGCGCATCACGACTTGCTTAATTGCATCACGATTAATCGCAATATTCATAGCCTGACGCACACGCAAATCAGCAGTCGGGCCATCAACGTTATCAACACCAAAGAAAATTACTCGATTCTGCGCGGCCGTGCCCACCTTGAGTCCACTGGTCGAACTCACGCGTCCCAGATCCTGCACCGGAACGTCTTGAATGATGTCCACTTCGCCCGAAAGTAACGCGGCAACGCGGGTCGCCGACGACTGAATGGGGGTATAAATGATTTCAGTCACTTCACTAGGATAGAGATCCTTGCCCCAATAGTTGGGGTTAGCTGTCAGGACAGTCTTCTCATCAATCGACCGACTCACCAGCGCGAACGCACCCGTTCCGTTAGTATTCATCGTCGCGAAATTCGTCTCACCCTTAGCAACATCGTGCGGCGTCAGAACATCGTTTGCTTCAGCCCATCCCTTGTCCATCATAAACATATTAGTCAAATTATTGACTAGAAGTGGGTTGGCGCCATTAGTTTCAATATCGACGGTATGCGAGTCGACAGCACGAACGTCTTTGACGGAAGACAGTAACTCTTTCATATCGGAACCATCAGCCATCGCCCGATTAATTGAAAAAACAACGTCCTCGGAGTCAAAAGTCGCACCGTCATGATAGGTCACTCCCTGTCGCAATTTAAATCGCCAGACATTCGGGTTATCGGACAGTGCAGCCCACTCTGTTGCCAAAGACGGAATAATGGCGCCTGACATATCTCGCTGTAATAACGAATCATAGATCTGATGTGCAAGTGCATGAGTTGGCCCCTCATTTTGAGCATGGGGGTCCATGGTCAATGAGTCGCCTGCACGCGCCCAACGAATGGTCTCAGCTGATGCCAGTGTTGATAAAGTCAGACTGGCCACAACCCCTAAAGCCAGTTTGGTCGATAGTTTGTTCATGTTTCCTCCTACGAATAACAAAGAAAAGCCGTTACGGCTGATTTAGCGTCACCAATGACAGCACAAGATTAGACCCTTGAGAACCAAAAATAGCAATAAGCTCCTTATTTCTGGCTAAATGGGCTGATTTCGACAGCAAACCTCTTAAAAGAGCTGAAGGTTTGTTTAACTAATTTTGCCTGACTGTTTGCCAACATGGTCAATTAACATCAGCCGACTCAAGCATTAACGAAACGCATAGATCGGACTGCTCCAGGCTTGAAATCCATCTTCAGTGGTCACACAAACCCAAATCGGATTATCAGCGCCAGTCGATAAGGGCACTTTGACTTCCGCACTAATGGTGCGCTTCACATTCTCCTCGGGCAACCTAAATGCGCGAATCTTGCGATCCAGACCACCCGCGTCCATTACCGTATCTTGCATTCCAATTTCTGAAAGCGGAACATCAAAAGAACCAAGATTGGTCTCAACACAACATCTGGCGTCGCTCGAATCATCGAGCCAGACATCAAAACCGCCAAAGTTACCCGTCGTAATCGCGTCAAATACAACCGCATCGCGACCCTGTCGCTCCAGTGTTCGCTCATGATTCCAGGCATTAATCTTCTCCATACGCCGAATAGATGCGCCCTCGAAATGAGCCCGCCCTTGCCAGTTGGTTTCTCGACCGCGTCCCCGGTATTCCGCTCCACTCCACACGATCCGAATACGATCACCCAAATCATCCTGGGAAAACCCACGAATGGTTTGTATGACCTCTATTCCATTTCGAATTTCAATTCTCTCCAATGGGCCCTGAGCTGATACTTCAACTTTCAGCGTCAGCTCGGTATCTGAAGTCTGCACGATATCGCCCATCATGACCTGCGAGACCCTATCAAAAGTCGCTTCAGGAAAAATATTAGGATCATCGTCGAAGCGCTTGCCGCCGGTCGGCAGTTCAGCACGAACATCAAGATGAAGTCGCGTGCCCGTCGTTCCATAATGATGACGCTGGCGCAGACAATCAAAAATCGCGTCACGGGTAAGTGCTTCGGCGAGAAAACAGGTCAGGCCGCCGTACGCGCCAAACATTGAGGCTCCAGGATAGCTCGCGCCTGGCCGACCCTTATGTCCGTCACTGTTACACACAACGCCACTACGGTGTCCAAGAGCAAAACCATCTGTCAGCATCCACTCAAACGTGCCCCATGCTGAATGAATCTCCATTGACCGCTCCAGGCGCCCATCATGTGCATAAGCGATGTCCGCATACCGACCGCCGACATGGGCATAGATCACACAGTCTTCATTTAATAGTTTTTTGAAGAGAATATTTGCATCAGGCGCATCCGTATCAAGGTCTCCACGTTCCGGCAGCAACGCATGTGATGAGCGATGAATCTGTCGCCCTTCGTTGCGAAAATACACATTTCGATCACCGCCCACTGCCGTGTTGCCCGACCACTCGTATCCCGGAAAAGTGACAAACCGGCCCTCCTCAAGAAATTCAAGCGAAAGTTCGTTCAAATAAGACCAAAACTTGTTATTGACCTGAAAGTCATTTGCTTGATGAGACGTTAGATCAAGGAATGCACAATCTCGCGCAAAATTGAAATAGCTTCTCGCCGTTCCAATCCCGATAGACTCCCCTGACTGACCATGAAGATCGCCCCAGTAACCACTAATCCGGCCCTGACGACTTAGCATTGGATGAGATTGGGCAAGAATCGTACCGGTATCTCGCTCAATGACCGAAATCCGCAATTCGCCCTCCTCATTAACCCGTAAGTTTTCAAAACTAACGGCGCGCTTCCCAATAGGATAATCAAAAATCTCAGGCAAGCCCTCGACTTCTAACGTGGCCTTAAATTGAAGCTTTGCAGATGCGAGTGGCGTGGGATTTCCCCAACGATCCTCGGATTTCAACCCGAAATGAAAGCGCTCGCCGGGCCTGCGAAGACTCGGTAGCACTGCTTGCCAAACCGCCGGGTTACCCGGCACAATGTCGATCGTCGGCGTATCCGGAATCGGAATAAAATGCCCAACCGCACATACATCGGCGAGCACTTTAAACTCAAAATCAGTCTCTACCATCGTCTGTAATTTAAGCCCGTTCGAGCCGAAGCGCGTATCTCCAAAAACGATGTCAATGGTGTCACCTTCGCGCATATATCCATTGGATACATTGACCGTAAGTGACTTCCAGCGAGGTCGTGCACTCATACCTCGCCCTGCATAATTGACCGATAGCGTCACGCCGTTACTTGCAGACGCGCTAACATAGTTATCCCCCGCCGGGTCGTTTGTCTGCATTCGACCGGTATCCCCCATTGCCCGGAAAACCACGCGAATCGCTCCCGTGTCATCAAGTCCAAAACGGCCGACGGTATAAGTCAGGGTAAACGTCTGATAGCTTCGAACCTCAAAACACCCTTGAGGGTTAACCTGAGCATGCCCATAAAGCACCGGATCCGACCCAGGTTCCACTGGCGCCCAGCCTTCCCCAACGTAGTCAGAATCCACGATTCGATCCATATTGAACTTGCTATTTGGAGAGCTGGAAATTGCACTCATCAATCGATCTCCTAATTTTGCGAAGGGGGGAAAGCAAGAGCGGCTACCAGGTGCACACGCGGCTCAATTCCTCCGTTGATCGCTGTGTGGTATCCGCGAGTATCGGTGAAATACACAGAGCCATCAGCGGGCAAATGGGTAACATGATGATTAACCACAAACAGGGCGCCCGGGTTGCTCACTATGGGAATGTGCAGTCGCGGCTCAGGGTCCCGATGCCATGAGTTACAGTTATAGACCTCTTTAGAGAGAACCCGCACGCGTCCGATTGGAAACCGGGCGCATAGCGCGCGGTACACCTCCTCCAAGTAAGTCCCTGCAAAACGAGAATCGAAATCCGTATACGCGGATTCTTCAACATAGTCCTCGAAGGCCTCTTCGACATAGCGGTCATCTTTACGCATCCAGTAACGTCCGGACAAGTCATTTGCGCTAAGGTCGTTATCGCCCGCCCTATGGTTTAACGGCAAAATGCCAAAGCCTTGCGCTTTCCACTCGTTGTTGGCATATCCCACTTTTTCCAAACTCTCGGCCAGAGACGCTCGTAATTTCTCGATATCAAAACAGAGATCAAGCTTGAAAATGCTATCGCTGGGCACAAATCGTGCCACTGACTGCGTGTCGGGAACAATGCCCATCCTTTGCTCAACTTTCTGTCGATCACTAAAAACTGACATAAAATATGATGATCCGAGATTTAAATAATTTGTCTAATCATACACCTGTCAAACCAAAGAATTTAGATTGATGCGATCCCCTTCTCTTAAACAAAAATTAAAATCTGGCGTCCGACTCAACGGGTGTTGGATTGAAACTTTCAACCCAATCGCCGCAGAAATTATGGCCATGAGCGGATACGATACGGCGATGATCGATCTCGAGCATGGCGCAGGATCGGTTCTTGATGCGATTTCAATGATGCAAGCCTTAGAGTCGCGGGACTGCCCGCCTATGATCCGAGCCACCAGTGCCGATTGCAACACGATCAAGCGAGTATTGGATATTGGGCCCATGGGCATCATGGTGCCCAACGTCCGAAATACTGAAGAAGCTCAGGCGGTGGTTTCAGCTTGTCGATATGGTCCGGAGGGGATTCGGGGTGCCGCGCCGGTACTGCTGCGTGCTACGAATTACGGCAAAGACATTGCCCGCTATCAAGAATGGATGGAGAATGATTTCTTATTGATCGCGCAGATTGAATCAAAAGAAGCTGTAAATCAAATTGAGGAAATCGCCGCCATTGATGGCATCGATATGCTCTTTATAGGTCCGATCGATCTGTCCGCTTCGCTCGGGCAATTAGGCCAATTTGAATCAAAAGCTTTTATTGAAGCGTTCGAGAAAATCGAGAGCGCAACATTAGCCGCCGGCAAATTACTCGGTGCTATTCCGTTTGCCGATTGGAATGCGGAGCGCCTGTATGAAAACGGCCATCATTTAGTGTTGTCCGGCGCGGATAGCATTCTGTTGCGCGAAGCTGCTGAAAAAGATGTTGCTAACCTGAATGACGCGTTAGTTGAAGCGAATCGAAAGAAACTCACATTAGGTTAGATCAAACCATGACGCGGGCACCTAGAGCCTGAGGATAGCGCTATGACCGATTATGTTGATCCTACAAAAGAGCGTTTTGCTCAATTTCGGGCAAACGATCGTGAAGGACCGGTTCATATGTTGAACCTCGTCCGATTTCGAGATCAAGCCCAATATCCTGACGGCCGACTCGCGACTGGCTCAGAAGCCTATGCCAACTATGGCAGAGAGAGTTTTCCAGTATTTTCCCGCCTCGGCGGGCGCATTATATGGCGAGGCCAATTTGAACTTATGCTGATTGGCCCACAAGACGTTACGTGGGATGAATGCTTTATTGCGGAATATCCTTCAGTTGCGGCTTTCGTCGAAATGGTTCGCGACCCCGTATACCGAGAGGCTGTGATCCACCGACAGGCCGCAGTCTCGGACTCCAGATTGATAAGAATGGCGCCAATGTCATCTGGCACTGGCTTTGGCGGCTCGTCCCACGAAGAATAAACCCCACAGCTGGCCACCAATAATAAAATCTAGACGGACTTCCAACTTCAAACTGCCCGCTCGCGCTACTCGAAAGTCGAGCTCCAGGTTGTGACGGCTTTTAACAGCTCATCATTCATTCCATCAAAGAAATGGTTCGCCTCTTTTATTATCTGCTGGGAATACCGGGCATTGTGGCGACCGGCTTGCGCGCGACGCTCGACAGTTTCTAAAACCGACGGCAGATCTTCGGAGCCATAAAGGTCAAGCACGGGTATGTTAATGTTCTTGAGTGACTCCGCGCTGTTGATGTCAAGATTTTTTTGATTTGAATTCATTCCAATCGCAATGAATCCATCGACCTGATTAGGATTGCGGGACAGGAAATAACTGCTCATCGTGGCGCCCTGACTGTGCGCGACAATGAGCAACGTCGTAACCCCTTTTTCTTTCATGAAACTTTCCGCCGCCTTAAGACGGCCAGGCACTTCAGGATAGATTGCGGCATATTCTTCATACTCTGCATCGTTGTGAAGAATTGGCATTTGTATGGAAAGTGTGTGCCAACCGGCTTCTGCCATTTGCACTCGAATAGGTTGCACAACTTGCTCCCAGTCGGGGTGAATACCGGTTCCATGAACCACAATCATACCCAATGTCGAGTCGGTTGCAGCCTCGGTAAAAATAGAAAAGATCGCCTGATTATCGACCATCAAATCAACAGATTCCCCATCCATGATCAGATCTTCGACCTCATCACGCCAGCGCTGTTCCTTTTCAAGATCAGAGGCCACTGCCAATCCCGTCATGACAAGGAGAATGAGTGCGAAAAGCCGGTTACGGCGATGGTGATTTATCACGACACGTGCTCTCTAATAAAAGTCGAATTAAAATTATAAGCAAAATTAGACCGTCATTGGTCAGCAAATGGCGAGTTGAAAGATTGATCCTGCAGCCTTTATAATCGCGTCGTTTTCGCGATGGCGTCGCGACCGTGAGTACCTAGCGCTAGATTCAAGTCTCAAAATCTAGTTTTTAGGCATCCTGTACGCCCGGATGATTTACCGGGTCGATTCGACAAAAGTCACCTGGTGTAGCACAGGTGATCAAGATGAATACAACTTCCCTCAGACCCGAATTTTTTGAGTTGCACAATGGCTCAAAAAGTCCCCTTCCGTTTTCCACCGGCGAATACGATAGAAGACTCGCCGCACTGCGGCAGTTGATGGTCAACAAAGGATTGCGCGCTGTTCTCCTCACGTCAATGCACAATGTTGCGTACTACTCCGGCTTCTTATATTGCAGTTTTGGCCGACCCTATGCCTGCGTCGTAACCGAAACCGAATGTACAACAATTTCTGCCAATATTGATCTTGGCCAACCGTGGCGCCGAAGCTATGGCGATAACCTCATTTATACTGACTGGCAACGCGACAACTACTGGCGTGCTGTTTCCCACGTGCTCCCTGACGTCGACATCGTTGGCATCGAAGGTGATCACTTCACGCTCGCATCTCATCGCAAGCTGAAAAGCTTTCACGCCAACTTAAAAATTAATGACATCAGCAGTGAAATTATGTCGCTCAGAATGGTGAAATCTGAAGAAGAAATCGATCTGATTAAGGGTGGCGCATTAATCGCTGATATCGGCGGCGAAGCGATTCGCGATGCCATTCGATCAGGGGTCCGGGAAATCGATGTCGCTATGGCTGGAAGAGATGCCATGGAGCTTGCGATTGCCGAGCATTATCCTAACAGCGAAATCAGGGATACCTGGGTTTGGTTCCAATCGGGAATCAACACCGATGGCGCTCACAATCCGGTAACCACCCGGCAAATAAAAGAGGGCGACATTCTGAGCCTAAACACGTTCCCTATGATCTCCGGGTATTACACGGCACTCGAGCGAACACTATTTCTAGATGATGTGGATCCCGCGTCGCTTAAGGTGTGGCAAGCCAATGTCGATGCGCACACGCTTGGTCTATCGCTGATCAAACCCGGCATAAGTTGTGCCGAGATCTGTTCCCAACTTAACGAGCATTTTGCCGCACTGGACCTTTTGCAATACCGCACATTTGGATACGGTCACTCGTTCGGCATACTGTCGCATTATTACGGCCGAGAAGCAGGATTGGAGCTTCGAGAAGATATTGATACTGTTCTGGAGCCAAACATGGTGGTCTCAATGGAGCCAATGCTCACAATTCCCGAAGGGCAGCAAGGAGCGGGAGGCTATCGAGAACATGACATTCTGGTTATCACAGAAACCGGTTCAGAGAACATCACCGGCTTTCCCTTTGGACCCGAGCATAATGTCATCTCCGGATCATAAATGAGCACCGCGCCCTACTCGTAGCGTGGACTCATCTCGGAATCAGGTTTCATATCGAACTCTCGCGCAAATCGGTGGCCGGCATAAACGGAAGCGGCAATCAACGCTGGCGCTTCACAGTCGCCGATGCGCGTGACCGAGCGTATCCCGATGGCTGAATCTTCCTGCCATTGGGTCTCGAGCGCTCGATATAACCGATCGTTTGGTTGACGCGCTGTTACCATCACCAGAGCATTTGCGGAAATGGCACGAGTCTGATCCGTATAGGTATTCACAATCCGAACATCGTCACCGTTATAGGACGCCAGCTGAAATCCGGTCTGAAGTGCTACGCCAAGCTCCAGAAGCCGCTTCTGAACGTAGAACCGCTCTGAAGTGTAGTCACACCACGCTGACACCACATCCGCTGGCGTTACCAAAGTGACTTGTTGCCCGGTGAGACAAATTTTCTCAGCAATAAGTCCTCCCATATAAAAACTATCGTCATCATAAACAACAATATGTCCGCTAGGAATCTGGCCATCCATGATGTCGTCCGGTGTCAAAATATTTCCCTGTAGCTCTGATGCCTCAAAGGCGAAGGGGTGTGATCGACCTAAACCGTCCTTGCGCCAAGAAGCCCCCGTCGCAATAACAACATGATCAACACCGGTCGAAATAACATCTTCTGAATTGAGCTCACTTTCACGAAAGATTTCGACTTCGTTCATTTTTTCAATTTGCTGAACACGATAATCCCGCACCCGGATCCATTCATTGAGACCCGGTAGCGCGGCTTCGCGGGTCACCCTTCCTCCAAGCATTCGAGTCGCTTCGGCAAGCATCACGCGATAGCCTCGTTGGCCGAGCATCCGCGCCGCCTCAAGTCCTGCAGGACCCGCACCCACAATGAGAACCGTTGAATCAGAATTTTTTTGTGCAATGATTTCAGGATGCCATTGACGACGATATTCTTCCCCCATCGTTGGATTTTGAGTGCAGCGAATCGGCGTCCCAAGACCATCTCCGGTGTAACAGATATTGCAGCCAATGCATTCTCGAATATCGTCAAGCCGACCTTCAAAGATCTTTTTTGGTAAAAATGGGTCCGCAATCGATGGGCGAGCCGCTCCAATAAAATCCACGATGCCTCGCCGCACTTGGGAAGCCATTGCATCCGGCGACGTAAATCGACCTACCGTTACGACCGGTTTTGTTGTGACCGACTTTACGAAAGCCATATATTCCTCGAGCGACCCTGACTCAAAAAATCGGGAAACACCCATCTCGCGCTCATAGTTATTGATATTGATATCCCAAAGATCGGGGTATTCTGCGAGCATCTCAAGGCAATCTCGACGCTCGTTCGTAAGCGTGTCCGATTCACCATCATCACCTCCGACCGAGTAGCGAACAGCAACTGCACATCGATCGCCGACCGCCTCTTTGGTTTCTTCAATCAACTCTCGAAGCAATCGCGCGCGATTCTCCATCGACCCCCCATACTCATCCGTTCGATCATTCGTCTCTGCTGATAAAAAATGAGATAAAAGATAGCCATGCGTCGCATAAACATAAACAATGTCAAAGTCTGCTGCCTTTGCCCGTAATGCTGCCTCGCGATGCCAATGCCTTAGATTACGAATATCAGATTTATCCATTGACCGCGGCTGATAAGGATGGCCCGCCAAATTAGGGATACTGGCAACGTCATAAGCAGTTTCCCGGGTGTAATGATTTGCTGACCGCGCCCCGCCAAACCAGAGCTCCACTCCCGCCAACGCACCATGATCATGAACGGCCTCGGTCATTAACCCTTGATCTTTGATATGCTGGTTGCTCCACAACGCAGCGTTTGGATGAGGCAAATCATCAGAAGACGGGTGGATTGAGCACCACTCAGTACACACCACCCCCCAGCCGCCCTCGGCCTTCATGCCGCGTAGTGCAGCTGCCATTTTGGGTCTCAGCCATCCCATGCCAGTGCAATGCGGCACTTGATAGAAACGGTTTTTCGCCGTGACCGGGCCAATATCGATTGGCTCAAACAATAGATCGTGTTGGGAATTACGCAACGTTAAACTACCCCCTCTATTAATTAAGTATTGGACGACAGGCAGTCTGCCAAAAAAAATAGTTTTTAAATTATGCTCAAGATCATCGAGAATGCCGCGATCGCTGAGAACACTATCGAAATCACACTATGCGTAGTACACCACAAAATGACCGTCGGCGATTACTCAAAGGCCTGGTCGCTCTAGGTTTATCCCATCGATTAGCAATTGCGGGCTCGGACTCAAATCCGGACGTGGTGATCATTGGTGCCGGCATTGCCGGGCTTGAAGCGGCTCGGACGCTTGCTGAACAAAAAATCACCTTTACCTTAATTGACGCAAACAATCGTATCGGAGGCCGGGTTCATACCAATCATTCGATCTTCAACAGTCCGTTCGATACGCATGCCCATTGGATGAGGGCATCTCCTGCCAACCGCTTAATCAGTCACGCCCAAATCAATGGATTTGATGTCTATGAAGATCCGCTTCGAGCCGAGTACTTCGTGGGTAACCGGAAAGCAACAAACGAGGAGCTCGATGATCTTCGCCGAACTGACGCCCTATTTAATCGTCGTATCAAACGCTCTGCGCTGAGCGCAGCGAGTGGGCCTGATGACAACGCACACACGGCCCTCGGACCCGATTTTTTTTCGATGCCGTGGGGATACACCGTTGCTGCAGAATACGGGGTTTGGGACATGGCCCAGGATTCCAGAAACTGGTCCCCGAAAAGCTGGTGGAATAGTCTTGATGCAAAAAATTGGTTTTGCAGGCAGGGCTACGGGGATGTCGTCGCAGATTATGGTCGTGAAGTCCCCGCCGTTCTAAGAACCAGCGCGTCTCATATCAACTGGGGAAGTTCCGGGGTCAGCGTCACAACATCCGCGGGCACGATCCAGGCTCGCGCCGCGATCCTCACAGTATCACCTGGTGTGCTGGCCGCAGAAAGAATCGCTTTCTCACCCAAATTGCCCCCTCTAAAACAGCAGGCGATTCACGACATTGACATGGCCGTAATGAATTATATCGGCCTGAAGTTTTCAACTGACATATTTGGCTTTGGGTCTGACGCTTACGTCACTCAGCAGCAGCATGATGAAACAGGCGTGGGTTACCTCACTCACGCAAATGAGTCTCATCTCACCTACGGTTATGTTGGGGGCACTCAAGCCCGTTTATTAGAACTTGAACCTATGAAGGCGGTAGTCGCCTATGGCCTTGATGGCCTTAAAAGCATGTTAGGTAACGATATCGAAAAATATTTTGTGAAAGGGTTTGCAACGGCATGCGGGAAGGTACCGCTTTTTGATGGCGCTTATTCAACCGTTCGACCCGGAAAAGTCTCGGCTCGTCGGGCGCTCGGGGTCAGCCTTGGAAACAGGCTTTACTTTTCTGGAGAAGCCACGCATCTATCCCAACCCGGCACCGTGAATGGCGGCCTTGAACGTGGTCGTGAAACCGCCCTCGAGGTCGCGGCCTATTTAAAGCGGACCTCATAAAAACTGACGAGAACCCCAAGTCTTTAATTTCGATCGTGTGTTTGCTCAATAAAATATCGGGCAAACAGCGGCACCTTTTTATAGGTCCTACCGTCGTGCATTATTTGGAAAATAGCAAATTGGGGATGTTTGCCGTATCCTTCGGATCATCTGTTTGCAGGGCATCACTCTGGCCCAGTAAATACGGGGCTTGATTGATTTTTGTCCCGTTAAGTCCTGCGGAACTGGCCATTGCACACCAACCACTCGTTTTAAAAACATTATTTTTCTTATGCGACTCCCATTTTTCTTACGTTTATCACCAGTTTTATGTTTTTTAAGCTGTTGCCTTTTAGCCCCCAACGTCGTTGCACAACAAACTGATCCGCCTGAACTGACCGTTGAAGAGGCAGCAATAGTAAGTCTGAGCAAAGAATTCCATCGGAAACTCGCTCACCTTGAACTCTATGAAAGTGGCGCGCTGGTACTGTCCGAGGGTGAAGAAGCAGCTTTGCAGTACCGCAGAGACCGACTCGCTCTGGATCTCATATCCGAAACAATCGCCATCGCAGAGGCTGCGACCAATCTCCCAACAGAGAACGTCACTCGTCAATCAGTTGAAAAACAGTTACGCGAAAAATTAAATGATCTTGAGCGAAAGGTGATCCACACGCTCGCTCAACACAATATTCAGATAAATGAGGCGACGCAAAAACTATCGGATCTTGCCGGTTCCGATCTTTTCCAAGCAAAAGCATACATTAATAGCCTGCAGAAACTTCGCTACCAAACACTGAAAACAATGGCGCAAGTCATCCCAACCCTTAACGCGCTGGGAATTCCGACTATTGCTTTCCAACAACAAGCGAAGCTGATTCTCATTCGGCAGGCCGAACGCCTCGTAGGCTTGTTGGAGTTTTCTGCAGCGGCAGCCACTCAGATTTCCAACGACAGTGCGGTGGATCCCAACGACACAAATCTCGTCGTGGCACACTCGGAAATTCAGAACCGTCATGCGAGAGAGCTCGAACAGCTCTCGGAAATTATCGAGGCTCTAAAACTGGTCGGTGTAAAAACCGATGTCTACCAAGCGATTGTGGTCAAACAACGCGGTGTTCTCTCGATTGATATTTTTAAGGGTCGTGTATTCCAGAATATTATTCGCGATTATTGGGACGGCGTTCTTGCCTCCCTACAAGAAAATGGGCCGAATGTTGCCCTTAAAGCAATATTTATTCTGCTTATTTTTCTGGGCGCTCGTTGGCTTTCAGTCCTTGCTCGACGAGCCACGAAAGCTGCGGTGCAACGTTCTTCGAGTGGGCTCTCGCAACTGCATAAAAACGTTCTGATCTCCATCTCAAGCGGTGTGGTCATGAGCGTTGGGATTTTATTAATCCTTGGCCAACTCGGAATATCACTTGGCCCAATGCTAGCCGGTTTAGGCATCGCCGGGTTTATTGTTGGCTTTGCTTTGCAGGACTCTCTCGCAAACTTTGCCGCAGGTGGAATGATCCTGCTTTACAAACCATTCGATGTCGACGACTTTGTTCAAGTTGCGGGACAAGAAGGTTTGGTGAAAAAAATGAGTCTGGTCAGCACAACCATTAACACTTTTGACAATCAGACATTAATTATTCCCAATAACAAGATCTGGGGAGACGTTATTAAAAATGTCACTGCCCAGCGTGTACGTAGAGTCGACCTCGAATTTGGCGTCAGTTATAGCTCCGATATAGAACAAGTGGAGCGCATTCTGGCAGAGGTTGTAAAGGAGCATCCCAAGGTGCTCCCTGAGCCCGAACCTAACATTCGCGTCCAATCTCTTGGCGATTCTTCTGTTAACTTTATCGCCCGTCCGTGGGCTGCCCGAGAAGACGTCTGGAATGTTCGCTGGGATTTAATTCGGGCCGTTAAATTAAGGTTCGATCAAGAAGGTATCGAGATTCCATTTCCGCAACGCGACATTCACTTGTCGTACTCGGAGCCCTCAATTCAACAGAAGCTCCGAGAAACGCCAGACCATCACCAGGGTAAAGAATAGGTTTTTACCGTGGTGTAGCTTTTCATAGCTTCAACGACGCCTTCTTTATAGCCGAGCCCCGAGTCCTTGACACCCCCAAAAGGAGACATCTCGATTCGATATCCGGGCACTTCCCAAATATTAACTGTGCCGGTACGAAGTTCGGAGACAAAGCGGGTAATGTAATCCCATCGGTTGGTGCATATCCCTGTCGACAATCCAAAAACCGTCCCATTATCAACCGCGATTGCATCATCAATATCTTTGACTCTTATGATCGGAATCGGCGGCCCGAATGTCTCTTCCACCACAAGCTCTGCATCTCGCGGCACATTATCTAGCACCGTGGGCGAGTAAAGCGCACCACGCCTGTCGTGACCATAAATTAAATCGGCGCCCTGGTCGATTGCATCACTGACTCGTTTTTCAATCAGTGCAGCTGACGCTTCATTTACGACAGTACCCATCCCTGTATCCAGCGACTTGGGGTCCCCGTAGCTAATTTTCCCGGCCTCTTTCGCAACCAAAGGCACAAATTCATCTGCAACGCTATCTACCACTAACACTCGTTTTACGGCAGTGCAGCGCTGACCGGAGTTTTTGGTAGCGCCTTGCACGGCCATCGTTGCCGCTTTCTCTAGATCGGCATCCTCCATCACAATTAAAGAAGAGTTCCCGCCAAGCTCAAGAACAGTGCGACGGTATCCCGCGTGGTCTGCGATATATTTTCCAACAGGCACTCCGCCTGTGAACGTCACTAATTCGATATTTGGATTCGTAATCATCTCCTCTCCAATATCGCCTGGCATCCCTGTTACCACCGAGAACATTTCGGGGGGCAATCCAGCTTCATAGAGAACATCTGCGAGCAATATCGCGGTCAGGGGCGTCAACTCTGTCGGCTTACACACCATACAGTTGTTTGTTGCAATTGATGGCGCCACCTTGTGGGCTACCATGTTCAGTGGATGATTGAAGGGTGTGATCGCGGAGATCGCATTTAAAGGGTCGCGCTGCGTGTAGATTCGTCGCTTTTTTCCATGCGGTGTCAAATCGCAAGAAAAGATTTCACCATCATCAATAATGCAAAGTTGGCCAGCGAGACTGAAAACATCAAACGCGCGACCGACCTCATACAAAGAATCCTGCTTCGATATGCCCAATTCTGCTGTAATCAGATCAGATATCTCATCGCGCCGTGAAGTCAAGATGTCCGCGGTTCGAACGAGAATCTGCTGTCGCTCATATCGTGTCAGCGTCGGCGTGTAAGCAGCAGCGATATCAAAAGCATTGGAAACGTCCTCTCGAGTCGCTCGAGCAACTGTTCCAACCACACTGTTATCCCACGGATTGAAAACCTCAATCCGCTCATCTCGATCAACTTTTTTCCCCGCTATTCTCAAACTTTCATGAATAGGTGTTTGTGTACTAACAGTGGATTGCGTCATGGCGTGCTCTCCTGAGCATAATTTAAGGCATTACTAAAAATATCAAAGTTTCTGAAGTCGCTCAGATTCGAATCTAGACCGCGACTAATAATAAATGGAACCTGCTGTTCTGACACACCACCGTGAGACCGAAGTGGTTCAGTCAATCCGGATAAATCGTGCTTCTCGGGTGAGCTGCCCAGCACATGATGACGCTGGCTAATCACAACCAAATCACCGATACGATCATCAGGTAACCCAAACATACGGCATGCCTCGGTAGCACTGAGTACAGTCTCCACTCCGTTCACCTTTGATAAAGCCGCGATGGCCGAAGCTTCGTCGCTTTTTCGCTCGAAATAAATCGTCGCGAATCCACCCAGAGCACCATGGTGCACCACATAGGGATCTGTAATAGGGAGAATGACACGAAAATCATTTAGGCCAGCGTCTCGCAAAAGGGGCTCCAGATAAATAACGTTGGGCTCACCCGCATCATTGTGTTTTGACTTCATGCCGTGGTCAGCAGTAAGCGCAATGAGCGCTCCCATCTGATCAAGTTTGGAAAGATATTTATCCATCATTGCATAAAATGCATTAGCCACTGGCGCGCCTGGCGCATGCTTGTGTTGAATATAGTCGGTCGTTGAAAGATACATAATGTCGGGTCGCATCGACTCCATCAAAACAACGCCCGCTGCAAATACAAACTCGGAAAGTTCCGCGCTATAAACGTCCGGCACCGGCATACCAATTTTTGTAACGACATCCTCAATACCATGCTCCTCCAGGTTAGCTTTATCGGCAAGCTCAGACGAGAAACAAACTGCACTGCTCGGACTGATATCAAGCCCAACACCCAAAAGACGACGCAACTTGTCTTTTGCCGTAATGACCGCGACTTTTGCACCCGCTTGATTAAATTCAGCCAGAATCGTTGGCGCTCGTAGCAAAGCCGGATCATTCATCATGACCTCGGTATTCTGCTCAACGTTGTAATAAAAATTACCGCAGATACCATGAGTTTCGGGTGGCACTCCAGTTACGATCGAAAGATTGTTTGGATTCGTAAAACTCGGCACGACACAGTCAGCGTAATTGAAAGTGCCATGTTCGCGGACCGACGCTAGAAAAGGCATCACACCTGCATCAATCGCGCACTCAATATAACCCCCCCCATCTGAACCTGCGCCGCCGGGCTCCGAACCATCCACGCAAACAACAACCAATGGTTGACGTGGCCAGGCATATTGCCGATTGTTAACTGTTACTGAGTCTTTTTTGATCACTATCTTTTCTCTTGAGTGTTTTGTTGTAGTGGCAAACGTGAGGATGATTACTAATCTGGGCTTCCAGAGTCAACACCCATTTGGCGCATCACCTCGGTTACGGCATCCAGCGCACCCTGCATATGCTGCTGATTCAGTCTACCGATGCATCCCATCCGAAAACTTTCAGCCACCGTCAGCTTGCCGGGATAAATAACGTACCCGCGAGCACTAAGTCCGTCATAAAAGGTCTGAAAATCAAACGCAGAATCCGAGGGCATCTTGAACGTAATAATAATCGGCGCTTGGAGATTGTCTGGCAATAACGTCTCAAACCCGAGCTCGCGCATACCTTTGACAAGTAAATCGCAATTTGCCCGATACCGTCCACCGCGTCCTTGCACCCCTCCCTCTTCATCAAACTCAGCAAGCGCCTGATGAAAAGCAAGTATGCAGTGAGTGGGGGGTGTGAATCGCCACTGGCCGTTGGCTTCAAGGCCTTTCCACTGCTCAAAAAGATCAAAACACAGGCTATCGGCATTACCTTCCGTTTTTAGCAGTGCCGATTTATCCGCAAGACAAAATCCCATCCCCGGCGAGCCCTCAAGACATTTATTACTTGATGCAACAAGCGCATCAAAAGGAATCAATTTCGCCGACACCTCGAGGGCACCAAATGCGCTCATCGAATCAATCAGCAAAGCCCGCTTTGCCTCTTTGACGACCTCCGCGATATCTTTAATCGGATTCAAAATACCCGTGGTGGTTTCGCAATGGACAACTGCCACATGGGTAATCGATGCATCTTCAGACAATTTTGAAGCGACCAACCGAGGATCAACGGGTTGGTCTTCATTCCAAACCAAAGTCTCGACGGGACGTTTGTGGTAATCGCAAATCGTCTTCATCCTTACCCCATATGCACCATTGATCAGAATCAGGACCTTTCCCGACTCTGGAACAAAGTTGCTCAGCATTGCCTCCACAACGAAAGTGCCGCTACCCTGCAAAGGCACACAGACATGGGAGTCTTTACCATCAATGATCTCCACGAGTCGGGTACGCACGTGGTGGTTGATCGAGATAAACCGCTCATCCCGGGAACCAAAATCATGGAGCATGGCCTCCTTGACTGTCTTTGACGTCGTTAGGGGTCCAGGCGTCAGTAGCCACGGATCATGGCTTTCTTCTAAAGAATCAGACACGTTCACACCTCCGAGATTGGGGTTTATCAATTTTCTTCAAAAATTTTTTTCTTGGGGAGATACGAAAATCTCAGCTGCTGCTAGCAGAGCACCGCTTTAAGCAAAATAGACTTGAGCAACAGTAATCGAACTGTCGCTCAAGCCTAAAAAGGGGCAATCGCTTCCCTGAGTTTAACGCCTTCTGGATACTACATCAGCCATGCCATAGATCTTCTTTAACCAACTCATCCATTGTCGCCTCGATGCTCTCTTGAAGGATGCCAACCATCGTGTCAATCTGCGAACGATCCAGTATCAGCGGGGGTGACATCACATTCAGGTGCGCGATGGGACGGACAATCAAGCCCTGTTTCTGGCAGTGATTTGCGATTCGATCGCCGATTGCAACATCAGGGGCAAACAATTCCTTGGTTGCCTTATTTGCGACGTTTTCAATGCACATCATGAAATGACTGCCTCGAACATCGCCCACAATGGGGTACTCGCTTAGAGAGTGCAATTGGGATTCAAAATAAGGACCCACCTCCCGGACATGTCCACAGATGTCCTCTCTTTCCATTATCTCTATATTCTTGGCGCCTGCAGCACAAACAACTGGATGCCCTGAATACGTAAATCCATGTGTAAAGAGCGCGCCTTCTGACTGTGGCACACTGATCACATCGTAGATTTGATCCGAAAGAATCGTCGCCGAAAGGGGTAGATAACCTGAAGAGATACCTTTGGCACAAGTAATCACATCAGGGACAAAGTCGAAAACCGCCTCTGATGCAAAAAAATGTCCTAACCGGCCAAACCCTGTAACGACCTCATCCGAAATATAAAGAACTTCATATTTATCGCATACTTCACGCGTTCGTCGGTGATATCCGGCAGGTGGCACGATAACGCCGCCTGCACCCATAATCGGCTCCGCGATAAAACAAGCCACATTTTCAGGGCCGAGCTCCAGTATCTTATTTTCAAGATCTGCGACTTTTTCAGTACAGAACTCTTCCTCAGTCATGCCCTCGGGCCTGCGATAGGTATTTGGGGCCGGGATGTGATGAACCAAATCCGGCGCCAAATCAAATCCTTGGTGATCGAACGTGACGCCGGTCATCGACATCGCTAAATAAGTACTTCCATGATAACCATCCGTGCGGGCAATAATCTTCTTCTTATTCTTCTTCCCGAGTCGGTTGAAATAAAAGTGAATAATTCGTACCGCCGTATCATTTGCCATAGACCCGCCTGTACCGAAAAAGACGTGATCCAGGCCCGCCGGGGTGAGCTCCGCGAGC
Organism: Pseudomonadota bacterium; assembly: GCA_018672825.1. Taxonomy (GTDB): domain Bacteria; phylum Pseudomonadota; class Gammaproteobacteria; order Arenicellales; family UBA868; genus UBA868. The sequence goes on from JABHUE010000019.1 coordinate 42,110, forward strand.
TTTGCCGCAAGCGTCACGGCGGGCGGGGTCGTTATGTGATTAAAAGTCGAGTAGTACGGAATCTGGCGCACCTGATCCGCTATCGCCTGCGCCATTTCATCATTGCCATACCCGATATTGACGCACCATAGACCGCCAATACCATCAATAAATTTATTGCCGTCAGAATCAAAAACATAGGCGCCGTCGGAATGAGACATCACCAGCGAACCCTCATCCCTGAAAGACGCAAAATTCGTCCAAGGATGAATATTGTGATCGATGTCTTTCTGTCGTAGATCCTGCGTGTCGTATTTTTTTTGTGGCGCGGCCATTTTTTATCTCCTGAATTTTATCGACAACGAACTGCTAGAAAACATAGGTTAGCGTTAACCCCGCTATTATGTCTTTTCAAATCCTTTGAGTACATTAACTGCATTCAACCCGACTTCATCAATATCATATCCACCTTCAAGCACAAAGAGCGTGGGTAAATCTAATGAACCAATCAATTCACCCGTCGTCAGGTAATCAGGAGTGGTTAATTTAAAAAAGCTAATCGGATCATTTTCAAAGGTGTCGACCCCTAGCGAGATCACCAGGTACTGAGGCGCGTAGGATCGAATGTGCCCCATTGCGTCTTCAAGCGCTGCTCGCCACTCGGTAAAAGAAGTGCCTCGGGGCAGCGGATAATTACGATTAAATCCGATCCCAGCGCCCAAGCCTGTCTCATCAGCGTATCCCAAAAAGTGTGGAAAAGCCTCCTCTGGATCTCCATGCAAGGAACAGAAAAGAACATCGTCGCGCTCGTAAAAAATATCCTGCGTCCCGTTGCCATGATGAAAATCGACATCGAGGATCGCAACGCGCTCTGCGCCCTGATCTCTAAGGTATTGGGCGGCAATCGCCGCATTGTTTAAAAAACAATACCCGCCAAACATATCACGCGCGGCATGATGGCCCGGCGGGCGACACAGCGAAAAGACACCTTTCTCTCCGGAAACAAGTGCTTTAGCGCCCGTCAATCCCACATCTTTTGAAGCCAAAGCAGCTGCCCACGTGCCCTCCGTAATCGTCGTCTCCGCGGCAAGCGCGTAGTAACCCATCTTGCCCTCGATAAATCGTGGGACTCGACACTGCATCCGACGGGCAGGCCATACGGAAGCGATTGCTTCACCTTTGTAACCGGTCTGTTTCCACTCTTCCCATGCCGACTCCAGAAAAGAAACAAAATCAGCATCATGTACCCGAAGCACAGGATCCAAAGGGAAATCATCAGGCGCCTCGACAGGTCCCAAATCTGAATCGCGTACTGCTGCGATGACCGTATCGGCCCTTGAAGGTCGCTCAAACGGCTTCACCAATTCGCCGCCATAAAGTTCTGTCTGAGCATCTCGTAGACGATGCTGATCCGTGTAAATTGTTTTCATATAAATGCTCCTTTCGCCGTTCACACCGCACGGCTCAAAAATTAATCAGTGGGCAATGGTGATTGCTGTAAATGGGTAATGATGTTACTGATAAAATTCCAGCACTGCGAAAGCTGGTCTGTCTTAATGTATTCATCTGGTCGGTGCGCCTGCAAAATACTGCCGGGACCGCAGACCACGCAAGGAATCTTGACCTGATCGCTGAATAGCCCTGCTTCCGAGCCAAAACTGATTTTTTCTGATACGTCGCTACCTAATAACTTTTGGCAAAACCGCACAACCGCGGCGTCGGCTGGCGTCTGCAGGCCCGGGTATCCTGCAAGGGGTTCGAAAACGATCGAAGTCTCGGGATCAACCTTGTGCATTTGGGGTAACAGCGTTTGCTCAGCAAATTCCAGAATTTGTTGATGATAATGCTGCGCAGATTCCTCAGGCAGATGTCGAACCTCGAAGCTAAATTCGCACGAATCCGGCACGATGTTTAAAGCCCTTCCACCCTGGATTGGTCCAACGTGCAACGTGCTATGCGGTACACGATACCCATCATCGATAGGTCCCCGCTCCGGAATATCAGCGTAGACTCGTCGGATATGGCAAATCAACTCCGCGGCCATTTCTACCGCATTGACCCCCTCAACCGGATAAGCAGAATGTGCGGCACGGCCGCGCACTTTTGCTCGCCATCCCTGCTTTCCTTTATGGGCGTTAATTACTTTCATTTCTGATGGTTCACCGATGATGCCCATCAGAGGTGTCACGGGATGATCCCGCAATACATCAAGCAATCGACGAACCCCGATGCACCCTATTTCTTCATCGTAGGAAAGCGCGATATGAATCGGATTGAGTAACGGCGCCTGTAGCATCTCGGGCACTTTCGCAAGCACACACGCAATAAACCCCTTCATGTCTGCCGTGCCACGACCATAAAGACGATGATCTTTCTCCACTACTGAAAATGGATCTGTTGTCCAATCCTGTCCATCAACCGGCACGACATCAGTATGCCCCGACAACATAATACCTCGCCGGTCTTGCGGACCTATCGTTGCATAAAGATTTGCTTTAGCGCCTGACTCATCATGCACAATCTGACTGGTGATATTAAAGTCTGCCAAATAATCTTGCACAAACGCAATCAGATCGAGGTTTGAATTCCGACTGGTGGTATCAAAACTGATCAATCTCTCGAGCAGTGCTATCAATCCGGAATCCAGGGCCGGCGCTTCAGAGGTTGTGCTCACGGATCTCCCGGCACGCCATAAGAAGGCGCAACTTCAGGGCTTAGGGCGCGATTGAGATAGTCGTTCATTTGCGGCTCATATCGTACCCACAATTCCCGAAGCGCAATAATCGGATCATCCGACCAATCCACTCGCAAATCCACCAACGGCCACGACTGCTCTGCAGAGACCAGCAGCGCGGCGGAGTGGGTCGGCCCCTCTTCACCCCCGGCTGAGACACCTGCCTCTAACGACCGCAATAGTCTTTCAGCAAGGTGTAAATCTGAATAAGTGGAAAAAGCATCCGTCATTGCGGTTGGAACCGCAGTCGTGGAAAGAAGATTGCCAGCGGCAACGCAAAAATCCCCGTGCGATACCGCATGAGTGCCCAGGATTTCACTTCCCGTACGCTCTGCAATATTTCCCTGTAAATCAACGGCCGTCACTTGGCGATACTCTGAAAAAGCGCGGTTATCCATAACTTCAGCCAGTGAATCTGAAGCGCTTGATCCACTCTCCATTAAATCCAGAAGCTGATTGCCAATAGACGGATCCGTTATGTTCTGAGTCGCCACTGCGCCTGCGCCTGCTCGAACCCAAGGGCATCGACTTCCGACACTGATACTTGATGTTGTGATCGCAACACCCGCCATAGATGTGCGCTCACAGACCCCAACGATAGAAAAAGTCATTGCACAATCTCTCCTGCCGCTTTCTGGCCTTGCAGGCCAAAAAATGAATCATCTGGATACGGCTCAAGAATTTCCATTGTCCCCTCTCGTAATCGGGCAATGTGAGTCGCCTTGCCCGCAACAATCCGCCGGTAAAAACGAGACGGCACCGCGGGCGGCATTAAGGCAAAAGCGTCGGCTGCACGATAGTCCGCAATTAGCATTCTGCGATTGCGATCTTTAGACAAATTTGCCCCTCCACCATGAAGCGTCCAGATATCCATTAAGCAAACATCTCCCGCCTTTCCGATAATACTATCCGCTTTACCATCAAATTGCTCAAAAAGCTTGGGATCCGTCGAGCCAATAAAATTACCATCCTTAAAATGGGTATAGCGCTCTTTATGAGATCCTGGGACAATTCTCATGCAACCATTGTCCTCATCCATATCATCCAAAAACAAAAGGAGCGTAACACCATCATCGTTGGTGTGGGGATCAAAAGGGTGATCGGCATGGTACTCAACCCGAGTACTCCCGCCTGGAAATTTGTTATTCAATTTGCAGTGATGAAAAAAGACATCGGGGCCAATTAAGTCGGCCACGACCTCGGGCATTTCTCCAAAAAACAGAACCGATTGATAAGCCTCTGAAATATCAACAGGGTTTGCAACACGTCGAAGGCGGGGATGATCCGAACTATGGCTCTGCTCAAGATCAAAACGGGCCTTACCGTTTGGGGTGTCAAACCCATAGTTCGCGTCATAACTACGGCTTTCCTCCACCCAGTCGCTCAACTGATCCAGCATCAGCTTTCGAGTTGATTCGGTGATAAGGCCGGGAATCTTCAAGTAACCCTTCGACTTGAACTCTCCCCTCTGTGAGTGATTTAGCATTTTAGTTCCCTCAGTCAGGAATTACCGCGGTAACCTCAATCTCAACTACCCATTCCGGGCGCGCCAGTGCCGGGACCACCAGTCCAGTTGAGCAGGGGAAAACCCCTTTGAGCCACTGCCCCATTTCCTGATACACCGCGTCTCGATATCGGATATCGGTCAAATACACAACGATCCTGCAAATATGATCGAGATGGCTGCCTGATTCCTCAAGTAGCATTTTGATGTTTGCCATTGCTTTTGCAGTCTGCGCGCCAGCATCTCCGGCATGGAGCGACTCGCGTGTATCAAGGTCCTGCGCCACTTGGCCACGTAAAAAAACCGAAGTCCCACGCGCCACTACCGCTTGACATAGATCGTTATCGAGCGCTTGCTCAGGATACGTTTCCTTTGTATTAAAAGGACGGATACGCTCATGGACCATAATCAAAATCTCCTGTGATTTATTTTTTCAAAAATTATCAGCTTACCGATTAAGCAGTTGCTTTTTTCTTTTCAGGCTTGACTCGATCAGATAAGTTCGCAGAGTGTTGGACAAAATCCAGAGCATTGTCCCAATCGAAATTCCGGTACACCGCGCCAAGGTGTGCAAACGGTGGCGACTGGGCGAATAACTGAAACGTGAGTCGATGTCCAGCATAATCAGAATTCAATAAATCCCTTGCGTAAGCGAGAAGTTTCCGACGGTCTTCTGCCACCCAGTCATCATTAATGGAATAAAACTTATCAAGCCAGGGACCGCTCTCCTGATCAGAAAAACAAGCGAAGTCTGGTGTCACGCAGATTTGTCCACCGCATAGCTCACGGGCAATATGCATCATCGCAGGCAGGTTGGAACACGCATGAACCCGACCGGTCAGCAACAACGACTGATTTGGCATCAATAAATCGTTTGGGCTCTTTTCTGCCATCGCAATCGCGGCCGTAAGATGGGCGTTGATCCCTTCCCGGTACACCGCTAGCTGTGACAGCTTCTCCTGCACCGCTTGCTGTTTATCCAAGCCTGTCTGGCGTACATTGAAAAGTGCTGCACCAATCATCATGTCGGCGTACTTCAAGATACGCTGAACAAATGCAAACGCTGAATAGCGATGAAGCGTCGCTCGGATAAAAACGGCGGCTTTCGTGTGCCGGTAAAAAAGAACGTTCTCCCAGGGAATCAGCACGTTATCAAAAATGACTAACGAGTCGATTTCATCAAAGCGATTTGACAGCGGGTAATCTTCTTTTGGTGCGCGCCCGGCAAAACCGGTTCGACAAATCATTCGGATACCCGGCGACCCCAGATCGCAAATAAAGCCTACTGCATAATCAGAGTACGCCTCGTTGCCCCAATTCGCGATGGTCGGTTTCGTGAAGGCCTGATTAGCGTAAGCTGCGGCCGTTTCAAATTTTGCGCCTCTAACCACAATTCCCTCATCAGTTTCTTTGACGACATGCAACAACATGTCAGGATCCTGATCCTGTGGTGCTTTCGACCGGTCCCCCTTGGGATCCGTGTTTGCTGAAACATGAAAAGGATCTTGATCAATCACTTTATGAATGTGATTTTTTATATTTTTAGAAAACTGTGGATCAACCTGATTCAGAACATCTTGGCCATCATAAAGAGACCACATCTCACCCACGGTCTCATCGCCCACTCGTGTAACCACGCCGCCGATTTCATCAAAGATCGCATCGGTAGAAGCACGTTTCTCGCTCCAATCATTCTGCGAATAAGGCAGCTTTAATCCAATCGAATACTGCTCGCCAACGTCATCACGATAGACCATCTTTGAGGCAGTTGCCGCCTCGTGCTGCATGTCGTAAATCCGGGCCCGAATATCAACCAGCGGCTTAAACATAGGGTGAGTCGTCACATCAGGCACTTTTTCACCATTTATGAACACCTCACGCCCGTCGCGAATTGAATCGCGATACTCATCTCCCGTCCTGATCATTTGGGTCTCTCCCTTCTGAGAATATGCTTAATCCAAGCCTAAACTGATTTATCCAGACTTATTGGAACCTACTTTTGCGGATTTACTTACCCATGTAAAATATGGTTTTAAGATCATTTGAATAGATTTTTCTTATGCCATTTACCCTGCGTCAACTGCATCACTTCGTTCGGGTAGCTGAACGTGAAAATATCTCAACGGCGGCTAAAGAACTGTTCTTATCTCAACCCGCTCTATCGACCTCCATCGCCCAACTGGAGGAGACATTAGACCTTCAACTTCTTATTCGTCATCATGCCAAAGGGGTCTCGCTAACGCCATCCGGCAGTGCCTTTCTGGCGCGAGCCCGATCGTTACTGGCGCACGCCGAAGAAGTGTCCATAACAGGAAGAGCCCTTGGTGAATCTGCCCAGGGTCCCTTAGAAATTGGATGCTTCTGGACGTTGTCGCCCTTCTTTCTCCCGGGTCTACTTAGTCTGACTCATGATCAACATCCAGGGTTAGATATTCAAATTGTTGAAGGGCCGTTAGATGAGTTGAAAAAGTTACTGCTCAATGGCGGAATCGAGATCGCGCTTCTCTACGACCTTGACCTTGACTCTGGATTCAAGAAACAGCCTCTCGCAAAAGTAAAACCACACCTACTCCTGTCTGCGAGCCATCCTTTAGCAAATGAATCAGTAGTGTCTCTGCGATCATTACAAAATGATCCTTTCATTCTGCTCGATCTTCCACATAGTCGAGATTACTTCCTGGGGTTTTTTGGCAAGATTGGAATTCAGCCCTACATCAAACACCGCAGTCAATCTTTTGAATTGGTTCGCGGACTCGTCGCAAATGGAAAAGGCTACAGTATTTTGAATCTACAACCTGCGTCACAAAAAACTTATGACGGTGGCGAGGTGCGCTGTATCCCCATCCGGGAGAAAGTTGCTCCCCTTTCAGTTGTGTTGGCTTATCCCAAAGGTCTTCGGCAGACTCAACGGGCCGTTGCTTTCACCCGCTGCTGCAAAACATTTTTCAGGCATCCGATTTCGGGCTAAAAAATTTCATTAGGGACATGAAAACAGCAACCGAGTAACCCACGCCAAGCGCAAACACGACCGTGCCAATGCCAACGACTCCCCCGAGCAACCATCCCGCAATCAGAACCACGATTTCTATTCCCGCACGAACCCATCCAATCGGCCAACCGGAAACGCGCTGAAGACCTGTCATTAACCCATCGCGAGGTCCGGGGCCTAAATTAGCAGTCAGGTAAAAACCGCTTGCCGCACCGATTAAAATTACCCCGCCGATCATCTGAAAATATCGAAACGCTTCGCCCCCCGATACTGTGAGCAACGGTGTCATGACATCTATCGAAATCGAGACGATAACTGCATTCATCAGTGTGCCAAGACCCGGGCGCTCTTTAAGCGGGATCCATAAAGAAAGAACCGCGACGCTGACGGCAAATGTCGACACACCGACACTCCAGCCCGTTTGTAACGATAGCCCTTGCGCCAACACCGTCCAGGGACTCACACCAAGTCCTGCCGCGATAAACATGGCCTCCCCCGTGCCAAAAAGCCAAAGCCCGATGACAAGGCTCAATAAAGTCGCCGGGCGAGGCTTGAATGTTGTTGGAGAATGCGCACTCCAAATCGTCGTTGGCACTGATCGGGCCGGTCTTAATAATTGTGCGAACTCTCTAACCATTCTGGATGACCTATCCGTTAATCACTTAAAAAAATTTTGGAGAAGGTGTGCATTACGGCAAAAACGTTTAACACCCAAAAACTTCTAGTGACCTGCCTTTGGAAATATGAGTGGAAAATCTTCGCCGCCAAATGGGTCGCCATCACGGTAATCGAGATCCGGGAAAAAAGGAGACGTTTTGCCTTGGCGCTGAACAAATCTTGCATCGTCACCGACCCACCGAATCGAAGTCACTCGACGACGATCTGGGGACGGATTGGCAGCGGCGCCATGCAGTGTCCTGAAATTAAATGCAATGACATCACCAGGCTCAGTTGCCCAAGATTTGATATTGAACGAATCGCGGCAGCCGTCTATCTCTGGAACAGGTTCTGCAGCATCTTCTGCGTATAAATCAGTGCCATCAAACCGCTTTGGCTTAAAGTCCCTACCCCACTGATGCGACCCTGCAACAAATTCGATGCTCCGCTCCTGAGGCACCATGTCCAAAGGTACCCAGAAGCTTACCGACTGCTCACCATCAACGATGTAATACGGCTGATCATGATGCCGGGGCGTTTTGACGCTATTTCCAGGCTCTTTAACGAGCACATGATCATGAAAAATTTTTGCGGTTTTCGAGCGCATGAGTTGTGCTGCAATTGGTGCCATAGGAGATTCCACAACTAAAGCCCGGTATCCCGCAAAATTATTCCAGACACAATAATCCTGAAAAAATTCACTTTCATTCTTATTTTCAGGCTTGTAGGTTCGCTCTCGCCAGCTGGGGCTAAGTTTGTTCTCCTCAATCGCTTGCCGAACCCCATCCACCCATGGCCCAAACAAACCGCGAATCACGGCCACGCCGTTTTCCTGAAACTCATTAATCACGTCGTCCGTGACCGATACATTTTGGGATTGGCCCATGAAAACCTCTCTCCTAAACAGATACGTGCAAATGCAAGTTGGTCTGACAACCCGCCTGCACAACTTTCTGGGCGGGGCGTGCGCCGATTGGATAACAAAGATGCGCCAGCGTCTCAGCATCAAAAACCGCAAAATCAGCTCGCATGCCGGCGGCCAGTACGCCGCGATCAGCATAACCCAAGGCCTTCGCCGCATGAATCGTCACGCCCGCAACCGCCTCACGTGGCGTCATGCCAAACAGCACGCATCCCATGTTGAGAACGAACAACAATGACTCAACCGGAGAACTCCCCGGATTGTAATCTGTAGCCAGCGCGATAGGCACATCGTGTTCCCTAAATAATTCAACCGGTGGACATTGACGTTCATTGAGAAAATAAAATGCGCCAGGCAGCAAC